>JAPLSS010000489.1 GCA_026398515.1 Candidatus Sumerlaeota bacterium
CCTCGATCAGATAGTCGGCCAGGGTGAACGGCGCGCCCGCGAAACCGATCAACGCGACGCCTGATGGCAGTTCGCGCCGGACCAGACGCAGCGCCTCGCGCAACGCGGCGAAGGCGTTGGGGTCGCCGGGCTTGCGGATCGCCTCGACCTGCGCGCGCGTGCGGATCGGTCTTTCCAGTTTCGGCTTGTCGTCGAAATCAAACCCCGCGCCCATCTGACGCAACGGCAGCAGGATGTCGTTGAAGATGATCGCAGCATCCACGCCCAGCCGGCGCACCGGCTGGAGCGTCACTTCCGCGGCCAGCGCCGGCGTCATGCACATCTCGACGAAGCCGTGCCGCGCGCGCACCGCCTGGTATTCGGGCAGGTAGCGCCCGGCCTGGCGCATGATCCAGACGGGGACGCGCTCGGTCGCCTCCCCGCGGCACGCGCGGACGAGCAGGGGGGGAAGAGTTGGAGACGTTCCTCTCTCCGCCGCTATGCGATTGCTTTGCCGAGAGCCGGTCAGGCTGGGAACTGCTCGATCCTCTTCATGTAGCATCTTCACCAGCTTCCAAGAGGATTTGTTTCAGCAGGTCAGGCGAGGCGCGAAACTCATGTTGTATAAGATCTTCCACAACCGGTCCCACTCGGGATAGCAGCCCTCGGCGCTTGGCTCTCAACAGAATGCCCAGCGTTCCGGCCACCTCGAAGCCAAGCTCGCCAGCCGCTTTTCGGGCCGCCAGGTCGTCGAGGATCAACCATCGCGCATGCAGTTCAAAACCGAGCGCAAGACACTGGCTCTCGCCCAGATCAAGTCGAAGTCGCAGTCGACTGGTTCGGATCGGTTCCGTGACCGCCTTTTCGATCACCCAGTTTGGGAGAGAGAGCATCCCGCCGATTTCACGCGCCACCGCAGAGGGAACGAAGACCGTCTCGAACAAACCCCGGAGAATTCCCATCTGTCCGACTTGATGAAGCGCGATTAATGGGCTGGAATCCGAAACGACGGGGTTGGGCGTCATGGCTGGTCAATGAACCTTCGTTCCGCCTCCCACTCCTCGGCCGTCAGGTTGAAGTAGGGAATTCCCAGTTCCGAGGCATGCCGGATGAAGGCCAACTTGTCCATCCGAAGGCATTCCGCCGCCTTGCCGCTGGAGATGGCGCCCCTCCGGTACAATTCCAGCACCATCAACTCGCGTGCCGCCTCGGGTAGTGGGCTCGACGACTCGCTCAGCAGCGCCGCGAGGTCGTCGTCTACCACCACTTCAATAATGGTCATGGTTGTCTCTCCGAAGAATCTCCTCAGATGCGCCCGCTGTCCCATTCCCTTTTATTATACGTTGCCGAACGTCGACTCTCAATTGGATTTCAGAATCAGCATTTCCGAATCGCCGCATACGCGGAGCACTCCATGTCACGCCAACCCAGGCCGAAGCCGGCAGTCTCGGACGCGCTCACTCTGTCCCCCCTGGCTCGGCCCCTGCCTCCTGGATGGCTTCGATTTCTTCTGGTTGGCCGTCTCCGGGAATGCCCCAGCCATCGCTCCCAGACTCGTCTTCGGCTGCAAGGCATATCGCTACCTCCCAAACGGATTCGCGCCCAACTCCTGGATGTTCTCGATCTCATCCTGGTCGATGTGGCCGTCGGCCAGCGCGGCTTCGATGGCCGAGAGGACGTTGGCCAGGTGGCGCTCCAGGCCCTCGCCCTGGATCGTCGAGCCGGGGCCGTAAAACGACAGGAGTTCATCCAGGGTCAGTTGGCCGTCGCCGGCGGCTTGGCGCATCGCCTCGTTCAACCGCATCAGTTCGCGCCCGTCGAGTTTCTGGAAAACCAGATTGAGCGTCACCATCTTCCCGCCGACCGGGCCGCGGATCGTGGTGGAGTAAGGGCGGTTCTTCAGTTCGAACCCGGCGAAGCCGGCGGTGTTGGGCCGCGAGGCGGAGGCCGGCGCTTTTGGATTCGCGGGGGGCGCCGGGCCGCCCTTCGTTCGCTCCTCCATCTTGAGCGCCTCGGGCACCTCCATGGCGCTCTCCATCTTGATGATTTCGGATTTTGGGCGCACCGCGTAGAGGTTGTCGCCCAGTTTCTCACATTCGAGATCCGCGGCGTAGGCCAGCGCCTGGAGCAGCTTTTCGGGGTCGTCCGACCGCGCTTGCAGCGTGACGGTGCGCGCCGGCCCCAGGCGCTCGTTGAGCAATTCCGGGGAATAGGCCAGATTCAACCCCGTGGTGTATTTCAACTCGTCGAGCGCCTTGACCACCGGCGCGTTGGTCAGGTCGAGGGAAATGGGATGGTCGCCGCCATGGAACGGGCGCCAAAGCGCGCAGCCGCACAGCGCCACCAAGCCCGCGCAGAGAGCAACCAGGATTCCCCTCATCGTTCGTCGTCCGGATAGGCGGTTCAAGATGATTCCCCGGCGTCAGTGAGAATTCGATCGAGCAACTCGGGAGAAACGCGAAACTTGCGTGCGACCAGAGGGTTGCGATTCCAATGCGTTAGAGTTTCTCGCTTTGTTCCCGCTCGGATTTCCATTCCTCCTCGGTCATTGCGAAAAACGGAATGCCCAGACGCGAGAGATAATGGATGAACTCAGTCCGAGGCATCTGGAGGAACTCGGCCGCCTTGCCGCTGGAAATCAGGCCCCGGCGGAAGAGCTCCAACACGATCAACTCGCGCGCTGAGACGTCCAATGGCTGTTTCAGTTCTCGTAGCAACGCGGTCAGATCATCGTCCAGGGTCAGCTCGATAGTGGTCACTTGCTGCCTCCTTTACCGCACGCTTTGGCAGATGATCTCACAATAGATGGCGACAAAACAAGGGCGACAAGGCGGCATCCTGCAGGATGACAGGTCGCAATCCCGCGCTGCGACCCGATACTCGCGTCCGCCTGCCAATCTCTACCCCATAGCTTCCGCCAGCGACTCCCGCATCGCGGCCGCCGTCTTGTCGATGATCTCCGCGTCATGCGCCGCCGAAAGGAAGAACGCCTCGAACTGCGACGGGGGCATCAGGACGCCGCGTTCGAGCATGGCCCGATGATAGCGAGCGAACCGCCCGCGGTCGCACGCCGACGCCTCGTCCCAGGAACGGACTGGCCCGGGGTGGAGGAAGATTGTCGCCATCGAACCGACGCGGTTGACGCACACCGGCCAGTCGTTCTGGAGAATGGTCGCCCGCGCGGCCTTCTCCAGCGCCGCGCCGCGTTTTTCCAGCTGCTCATAAATCTCCGGATGCGCCTTTAAATGCCGCAGCGTGGCCAGCCCCGCCGCCATCGCCAGCGGATTGCCGGACAGCGTGCCCGCCTGGTAGACCGGACCGCTCGGCGCCAACTGCTCCATCAGATCGCGCCGCCCGCCGTACGCGCCGACCGGAAGGCCGCCGCCGATGATTTTGCCGAAGGTCGTCAGATCGGGACGCACGCCGCACCTCGCCTGCGCGCCGCCCAACGCCACGCGAAAGCCCGTCATCACTTCGTCAAAAATGAGCAACGCGCCGGCGCGGTCGCACGCCTCGCGCACCTGCTTCAGGAATCCTTCCTTCGGCGGTATGCAGCCCATGTTGCCCACGACCGGCTCGACGATCGCCGCCGCCACCTGGCCGCGATTCGCCTCGAAGAGCGCGCGCACGCTGTCGATGTCGTTGAACCGCGCGTTGAGCGTCAGGGCCGCCAGCGCCGCCGGGACGCCCGGGCTGTCGGGCACGCCGAGGGTGGCCGCGCCCGAGCCGGCCTTGACCAGGAACGAGTCGCCGTGTCCGTGATAGCAGCCCTCGAACTTGAGGATTTTGTCGCGCCCCGCGGCCGCGCGCGCCAGGCGGATCGCGCTCATCGTCGCCTCGGTGCCGGAGTTGACCATGCGGACGACTTCCGCCGAGGGGACGAGTTCGGCGATCAACTCGGCCATCTCGACTTCGGCTTCGGTCGGGGCGCCGTAGCTCATGCCGACGTCGAGTTGGCGGCGCACGGCCTCGACGACTTCCTCGTGGCCATGGCCCAGGATCATCGGCCCCCACGAGCCGATGTAGTCGATGTACTCTCGCCCTTCTACGTCCCAGACGTGCGCGCCCTTCGCCCGCGCGAGGAATGGCGGCTCGCCGCCGACGCTTCGAAACGCCCGCACCGGGGAATTCACCCCGCCGGGGATGCGCCGAAGCGCGCGTTCGAAGAGATCGCGGCTCTTCATGGGGTCATCCGCTCCTCGTTGAGATGCATCTCTTCCACGGGGAGATGATGTCGCAACGCCGCCGTCAACGCCAGCCAAAGATGCGGCGGAACGCCGCCCCGGACGCGTCTGTTCCGCGGCAGAGCCGCCCTCGGCGAGGTCGGCGTCGCGTTCGTCCCCAGGCCGAAGGACGTTCCACCTGAAAGGGTTGAGACGTTTCGCCCCTGGCGCAACATATGGACTTCCACCGAGTCCTCTGCTATACAAGTGTCAAGTGCCGGCCGGGCGGCGGGTCATGGCCCGTGCGGTCGTCCGGAGACGGGTGAGAATGGGGAGTAAGGAGTTCCGCCTTCAGGCGGAATCCGTAATGGCCCGTGTCGACTCGATTCCCAGCATTCCGCCTGAAGGCGGGACTCCATACCCTGTTTTCGGAGCGGTCAAGCAAGCGCCGGGGATGAGCACGTTGTGGGGCATGGCCGGGGGATTCCCGTACCTTATGGTGAAGCGACGAGGCTTGACCCGCGGTCTCGGAGGGCGCGACCGGTCGCTTTCAACCGGTCTAAATGGCTTCCAGATGCAGGGTTGCGGGCGCCAACGCCGATCGGACGAGGCAAGAACGCCTCGCGGTATGTGAATTGCTAATTGTTCGCAGAAAGTCCGTACAAGGCAATCCCGGTCAAATTGCGGGGACAAACAATGATATATAACCTCTGGTTGTATGACAACCTGAAGGCTTGCTTTCTCGCGGGGGCGGTCGTCATGGCCGTTTTCAACGGATGGGGCGCGGAATCGCCCATCGTGCGCCCGTTCGAACGCGAAGGCGGCTTCGACACGACGAATCCCATCGACGCGCGGGTGTTGGCGAAATTGCGGGCGGAGGGCATTGCGTCGGCGAATCTGTGCTCGGACGAGGTCTTCGTCCGCCGCGTGTATCTGGATGTCATTGGGACGCTGCCCGAGCCGAAGGAGGTCCGGGCGTTCCTGCAGGACAATCGGCCCGACAAGCGCGCCGTCTTGATCGACGCCCTCCTGGCGCGCGACGAGTTCGCCGACTATTGGGCGATGAAGTGGGACGACCTGCTGCGGGTCAAGGCGGAGTTCCCCATCAACCTGTGGCCCAACGCGGTGCAGGCCTATCACCGCTGGATTTACGACTCCATTCGCGAGAACAAGCCGTACGATCAGTTTGCCCGCGAGTTGCTGACCTCCAGCGGCAGCAACTTCCGCGTCGGGCCGGTCAACTTCTACCGCGCGATCCAGGGCCGCGACCCCTCGGCCATCGCCTCGGCCGTGGCTCTGACGTTCATGGGGACGCGCCTGGACAAGTGGCCGAACGACCAGGAGGGCCTGGGGATTTTCTTCTCGCGGGTCAAGTACAAAGGCACCGCCGAATGGAAGGAAGAGATCGTGTGCAACGACCCGGCGGCCACCGACACGCTGAAAGCCGTCTTTCCCGACGGCCAAACCGTGGAAATCCCGCCGGACCAGGACCCGCGCCAAGTCTTCGCCGATTGGCTGATCACGCCGAAGAACGAGTGGTTCACGCGCAATATCGCGAATCGTGCGTGGTCCTGGCTGATGGGCCGCGGCGTCATCCACGAGCCCGACGACATCCGGCCGGACAATCCTCCCTCGAACCCCGAGTTGCTGGCCTGTCTGGAGAAGGAACAGGTCGACGACCATTACGACCTGAAGCGACTCTACCGGCTGATCCTCAACTCCCGCACGTACCAGCAATCCCCGATCCCGCGCAGCGACGACCCGCGGGCCGAGGCGCTGTTCGCCTACTATCCGGTGCGCCGGCTGGAGGCCGAAACGCTGGCCGACGCCTTGAGCTGGATCGGCGGGGAAGGGGCGAGTTACTCGAGCCTGATTCCGGAGCCGTTCACCTTCACTCCCAAGAACGAGCGGTCCATCGACCTAGCCGACGGCAGCATCACCAGTTCGTTCCTCGAAATGTTCGGCCGCCCGCCGCGCGACACGGGGCTGGAGTCCGAACGCAACAACCAGCCGTCCGACGCGCAGCGCCTTCACCTGCTGAACTCGACCGACGTTCAACAGAAGATCGAGCGCAGCCCGCGGCTGCGCGCGGTGGCGGAGAGCGCCGGCGGGGACCCGCGGAAGATCCTCGATGGGGTTTACCTGACGATCCTGTCGCGCTATCCGACGCCCGAGGAGCTGGCCGCCATTGCGACCCGCATGCGCTCCTTGGCCCCGGCCGCCAATTTTAGACAGACGGCCGGCAAGGGGGCCTTCCGGCAATCGGCGGGCAAAGCGACTCAACGTCCCTTGAACCAGGGGGAAGGCAAGCAGTTCCTGAATGACCTGGCCTGGGCGCTGATCAACTCGAAGGAGTTCCTGTATCGGCATTGAGGCAATTTCGGAATGGCGCGTCTCGTCTGATTCCTGGGTGGGGCAGAATGGCCACATGTACGAAATCAGATACGCCGAAGGAGTTGCGGAGGATCTCAGGGAACTGCGGGCGTATGAACGCAAGTTGGTGCTGAACGCCATCGAGACCCAGTTGCGCTACGAACCCACGGTTCAGACTCGGCATCGCAAGATTTTGGTGGGCCTGATTCCGCCATGGGAGCATGTCGAGCCAGTTTGGCAGTTGCAGGCTGACGAATTTTGGGTGTTCTATGATGTGAATGAGGACTCGACGAGAGTCATCGTCCGAGCGATTCGGCGAAAGCCGTTGCATCGGACAACGGAGGACATCCTATGAAGACTGTCGGAATAGACCAGGTCAACCTGCAAGACTGCGTGAATCAGGCGCAGGAAGATCGGCTAATCGTCACGCGCGACGGACACCCCGTCGCGCTGGTTATCGCCATTGATGAAGAGCAGTTGGAACTGGGGCAAGACGCGTCGTTCTGGAAACTCATTGAGGAGAGGCGCGGCCAGCGATCGGTCAGCCGCGAGGAATTGGAGAAGTCCTGGCCAGAAGAATAGAAGGAGGCCCCAACGGTTTCCGCGGACTTGTTGCTTCAGGCTCTGTTTCGCCTCGGCTTGAAGCGCAGCCAGTTGATTAGGCTTTGATGGAGCAAACTGGATTTTGCAGCACGGAGAATGCTATGAGTCTAGCTGAGTCCATTTCCGAGCATCTGGCCAACCTGCCGCCGGAGAGGCAAGCGGAGGTGCTCGATTTCGTTTTGTTTCTGGAGCAGAACCGGGAACGGACGCGGAGAGCGGCGCCCGATACCGATGATATGGAGGCGCGTCGTCGTCGGGTGACGGCGGCGTTGGACGCCCTGCGTCAGTCCGGCGCGTTTGCGGGCATTTCCGACCCAGTGGCTTGGCAGCGGGAGATCCGTCAAGACCGTCCCTTGCCGGGGCGGGAGGAGACGGGGTGATTGCGGACAGCAACATCCTGATTTACGCGGTGAATCAAGCCAACGGCGTTGTGCGTCGCTGGTTGGTCGAGGAATTGCCCTCGGTGTCCGCAATCAGCCGGGTGGAGGTGTTGGGTTATCACGGTTTCAAAGCCGGCGAGCAGGAATCCGTCGAAGAACTCTTGCGTGCGCTCAGGATCATCTATCCCTCGCAAGAGACTTTTCGTCTGGCGGTCAATCTTCGCCAGCGTCGCCGGATCTCGGTGGCGGATGCCTTGATCGCCGCCACCGCGCTGGAGCACGGCGAGCGCCTAGCCACTCACAACACGGAGGACTTCTCGTGGATCGAGGAGATCAACCTTTTCGATCCGCTTCGTGAGGCGGTTTGAGAGAGCAACCACAGCCCGCAAAGTCAAGGTTTCAAGAACGGAGGCATTGGACATGAACGCTCAATCGACGACAGGCGCCCTTACGCGGCGCGACGTTCTGAAGCGGGGGGCGCTGGGGGCGGCCGCCTTGGCGCTTGGCCATCCGCGCGGCGCCTGGGCGGGAGCCGCGGCGCCGCAGGCCAAGGCCAAGGCCGTCATTCAGATCTGGATGTGGGGCGGCCCGACGCACTTGGACACCTTCGACCCCAAACCGGGCGCGGGCTACGATTACTGCGGGCCGCTGGACAAGCCGATCGCCACCAACGTCGACGGCATCCAGATCGGCCAACTCCTGCCGCTTCTGGCGCAGCAGGCCGACAAGTACTCGATCATTCGAAGCATGACCCACGGGGTCAACGCCCACGAGACGGCCTCGTATCTCGTGCAGACCGGGCGCCTGCCGGGCGAACGGCTGGTCTATCCCTGCGTCGGCGCGGTGGTGTCGCTGTTCAAGGGAGTCGACCAAGGCTACAAGGGGCTGATCCCGCCCTACGTCGTGCTGACCAAGCCCCAGGGCCGCTTCTCCGAGGCGGGATTCCTGGGATCGAAATACAAGCCGTTCGCCACCGGCGGCGATCCGAACCAAAAGGTGTTCGCCGTAGAGGGGATCGTCGCGCAGGGAATGACCGAGCAGCGCCAGAAGGACCGGCGCGAGTTGCTGCACTCGCTCGATTCGCTGGGCCAGGCCATGCCG
>JAPLSS010000842.1 GCA_026398515.1 Candidatus Sumerlaeota bacterium
CAGCCGCTGGGCATCGAAGCCGACGAGCCCGGCTCGATGTGGATCGACGGAGGCGCCCGCGACGGCACGAATCGTCTGGTGATTCGCCAGCGCAGCCCTCGCGGCTACGACGGCGTCGATTCGGTCGTCGTCGACGGCGGCGACCTGACGAACGTCGACGGCGAGCAGGTCGAAGCGTTTCGACAGTTCCTGGAAGGCGGCGGGCAGGTCGTGGCGTGCTCCGGATCGGCTTGGCAGTCGCTCAAGAACACGTTCCTGGCCGATTGGCTGCCGGTGAACATGGAAGAGACCGTCTCGCTCCCCTCGCCTTTCCCCACGCAAAGCGCCGACCGGCCCTCGACGGCGCCGCATTCGCAGGTGTTGGTCTGCCGGGCGTCGACGCGCCAAGACGCCGGGCCGGCCGAGATTCTCTGGCAGCCCGACGGAGCGGCGTTTCCGTTCATCGTCCGCCGGCCGTTCGGCGCGGGGCGATTGACGTTCCTCGCCTTTCGCCCGGAGGATGCGGCCGTGCGCCAATGCGGCGCCGCGCTGGAGCCGCTGCTGGTCTCGCTGTTTCCCGACCGAGGCGGTTCGCTGTTGCAGCGCTTGGGCGCGGAGCAGGCCGATCGCGTGGCCAGCGAGTTGAAGCAAAAGGCGCTGTTGCCGATTCCCGATCCGGACGTGGTCGGCGCGGCGTTTCTCGGCTACCTGGCGCTGTTCCTGGGACCGCCTTCAGATTCAGACGCCGGAGAAAAACGACCTCTTTCTCCCCTTGCAGACGACCAAGGTGGAGGCGGTGGCGACCGAGCCGTTCTTCTACTCGACGCGCCCGACCGTCATGATCCGCGACCTGGAACTCCCCGCGCGCTCGTCGCGTTGCTTCCAGCTGGAGTTCGTGCGCGAAGCCCAGTCCGCCGGCGGTCCGAACGCGCTTCTGTACTCGCGGACCGCGGTTCAGAATCCCGATGATCCGTTTTCGTGGAAGATTGAAAACGAAACGGTCGCGGGCACGGTGGTCAACGAAACCGACGTCGAACTGCGCGACGCCGCGGTGATCGCCCTGGGAAGGGCCTACGAGCTCAAGGACCTTCCTCCCGGCCAGGCGGTCGCCCTCCGTTGCGACAAGACGCAGGGCGTCGCGCTAGACCTGTGGAGCTCCATGGCGAAGACGGCGCGCACGTCGAAGGAGATGAGCGCGTCGGCCTCCATCGCCGAGGCAGGCCGGATGATCCTGGCCGGCCAACTGAGCGCCGACCCCGGAGAGGCCTGCCTGGTCGGCTGGACCGAGGCCAACCCCGCGGCGTTCACCGCCTATAGCCGCTCCGGCCAGCCGCCGATTTTCCCCTGGCGCTCCTCGGCGGCCACCTGGCGGGTGATTCGCTACCCGACGTGCGTCGCCGGCGGCGAGATTCACCTGGAGTCGGGCGATTTCGACGTGGAAGGCTGGAACCTGGACGAGAAACACTTCCACTGGAACGCGCGCGTGGAGTTCTATGACGCCAACGCGCGCGTGGACGATCAGTGGATGATCCGGTTTCGCCCGCGGCTGAAGTTCGTCAGCGGCGGCGGCCAGTCCCAATGGCCCGTGGAGACGGCCTGGGGCAACCTGAAGGACAACTGGGAGGGCAAGCCGATGGAGGTGTTTGATTTCTCCCAGGGGCGTTGGGCGCTTGCCCCCGCCCCGCGCAACGGACGGCGCATCCTGCCGCCCCGCGCCGGCGCCATCGATCAGCAGACCGGGGAACTGTGGATTCGGCTGTCCGGCGCTACGGTCTTCATGCGCGACGTGAAGATCGACCTCACACTCAACTACAGGCTGCGGCCATGATCGAACTGGTGGACTTCCACAAGACCTACGGGCCGGTCACCGCCGTGCGCGGCCTGTCGTTGCTCATCCCCGAAGGCGAGGTCTTCGGCCTGATCGGCTCGAACGGGGCGGGCAAGACGACGATCCTGCGCTTTCTGGCCACGTTGATCGAGCCGACGCGCGGCACGGCGAAGGTCAACGGCTACAGCGTCACCACCCAGGTGGCGCAGGTCCGCCGCTCGGTCGGCTACATGCCCGACGCGTTCGGCCTGTATCCGCGGATGCTCGTCTGGGAGTTCCTCGACTTCTTCGCCGCGGCCTACGGCATTCCCCAGTGGCGCCGCGAGAACCTCATCTCCGATCTGCTGACGCTGATGGGCCTGGAGGAGAAGCGCGGCGAGCCGGTCGACGGCCTGTCGCGCGGGATGAAGCAGCGGCTGGGGCTGGCGCGGACTCTGGTGCACGACCCGCCGGCGCTGATCCTCGACGAGCCGGCCTCGGGCCTCGATCCGCGGGCGCGCCTGGAAGTCAAGGAGGTGCTGCGCGAACTGGCGGCGATGGGCAAGACCATCCTGATCTCCTCGCACATCCTGTCGGAACTCGCCGACATCTGCACGTCGGTGGGGATCATCGAGCACGGCACGCTGCTGGCGAAGGGCAAGCTCGACGACGTGTTGGCCCAGGTGCGCGTGCACCGCGTCTACGATCTGAAAATTCTGACCGGGGCCGATCAGGCGCATGAAATCCTAAAGAAGAACGAGAAAGTCTTTGACTTGGAGACCGGCAGCAATCGATTTCATTTTTGCTTCAACGGGGAAGACGCCGACGTGGCGGAGCTGGTCAAGGCTTTCGCTGCCGCCGAAGTTCCCGTGATCGAGTTGCGCGAAGAGCCGATCGACCTGGAAGAGGCGTATTTCAAGTTGACCAAGGGGAAAGAGTGACAACCGCGGCGCAAGACAGCGTTGGGCGGTCCCAAAAGACCCAAAGGTCCAAGGGGACTCAAAGGACCAACAGGGCCAACAGGATCTGTTCCTATTTGTCCCTTTCGTCCTTCATGTCCTTTATGTCCTTCATGTCCTATACGGGCGCCTGCTCCCTCAGACGAAATTCACAACAGAAAGACCACTCATGGCTTTAGACGTTTCACGAAACTTCAGCCGCCGCGGATTCCTCCGGCGCATGGGGCAATGCGTTCTCGGCGCGGCGGCGCCCTCTCTGCTTTTTCAATCGAGGAACGCCTGGTCCGCGCCGAAGCCGGGAAAGAAGCCGAACTTCGTCTTCTTTCTCGTCGACGACATGGGCTGGATGGACACCACCGTCTACGGCAGCCAATACTACGAAACGCCCAACATGGAGCGCCTGGCGAAGGGGTCCATGAGGTTCACCGACGCCTACACCGCCTCGCCGCTCTGCTCGCCGACGCGCGCCAGCATCATGACCGGCCAATACCCGGCGCGCCTTGGCCTGACCACCGCCTGCGGCCACCTGCCGCCGAAGCCGCCCGACACGCCGCGCTATCCGGAGAAAGCGGCTCCCACCCACCAGGTGATCTGCGCCGACAGTTTGCGCTTCGTCCGCCCGGAGGAATACACCGTCGCCGAGGCGTTGCGCGACGCCGGCTATCGCACCGGCCACTTCGGCAAGTGGCACCTGGGTTTGAATCCCGAATACTGGCCCGAGGCTCAGGGGTTCGAGGTCTCCATCCACGGCGTTCCCGACCCCGGGCCGAAGAGTTACTTTTCGCCCTACCAGTTCAAAGGCGGAACGCTGACCGACGGCCCCGTGGGCGAATACATCGCCGACCGCCTGACCGACGAGGCGTTGAAGTTCATCGACGCCCACCGCGACGAGCCGTTCTTCGTGAACCTCTGGCACCACAACGTCCACGGCCCGTGGGGGCACAAGGAGGAATACACCCGCCAGTTCCTCGACAAGAAGGACCCGCGCGGCAAGCAGGGCAACCCCATCATGGCCTCCATGCTCAAAAGCGTGGACGAAAGCCTCGGGCGCATCCTGGACAAGCTGGAGGAGCTCGGCCTGGCCGACAGCACGATCCTCATCTTCTTCTCCGACAACGGCGGCAACACGCACAGCAACACCCTGAATGATCCAAAGGCGCCCAAACCGGGCGCGCCCGTCCCGCCCTCCCGGCAGGACTATCTGAAGTGGGCCGACCACATGGCGCCGACCAACAACGATCCGCTGCGCGAAGGCAAAGGCACGATCTACGAAGGCGGAGTGCGCGTCCCCCTGATGGTCCGCTGGCCGGGTGTCGTTGCGCCCGGCTCGAAAAGCGCGGGCGTCGTGTGCAGCGTGGACTTCTACCCGACCATGCTGGAGATGGCGGGGCTGACGCGCAAGGAAGGCGTCATCCTCGACGGCGAGAGCATCACGCCGTTGCTCAAGGCAGACGGCGCGATGCGGCGCGACGCGATTCTCCTTTACTACCCACACCCGGGACAGGAGCTGCCCGGCGTGGCCGTGCGCCAAGGCGACTGGAAACTCATCCGCTGGTTCGAGACGGACCCGAAGCATCCGAACGAGCACGAACTCTACAATCTGCGGGACGACTTGAGCGAGACGACCAATCTGGCGGCGAAGCAGCCGCAGAAGGTCAAGGCCCTGCGCGCCCTGATCGACAAACATCTCGCGGACACCCACGCCCTGCTGCCGATTCCGAACCCGGCGTACGATCCCAACGCGTGGCCCGTCGCCGGATGGCAGGCGCTGGGGGGCTGCAAGTTGTCGCTGGCGAACGGCGCGCTGATCGTCGAGGGCAAGGACCAGCGCACCCAGATGTGGACCGCCGACGTGCCGCAGAACAAGGGCGTGTGGACGGTTCGGCTGCGCATGCGCGGCGAGAACGGCGGCGCGGCCATCGCCTACTGGGGCGATTCCAAGGCGCCGGCGTTTTCCCCGGATCGCCGCGCGGACTTCAAGCCGGTGTTCGACGGCCAATGGCACGAATCCGAAGTCCAGTTCGAGTCGAAGAACCCGCTGGCCAAGGTGCGCCTCGACGTCGCCACGAAGCCGACGCGCGTGGAGATCGATTGGATTCGCCTGTGCGACGCAAGCGGCGCGGTGGCCAGGGCGTGGGAGTTTGACGGGAAATGAGGCGGGCGATTTTCATGGCGTAGGCTTTCCGGCCTGCGCTTTGCTCAGTCGCGCGTTCGCGGCTGCGCAGGTGGGAAAGCCTGCATCTTTGCCGCGCTCGTCTTGACATGCCTTGTCTTTGCCCTATAAGATCAATCTCGTAGTTTGCAGGGCGTTGTCCCATCCATGTCGCCGGGCCGGCATGACGTTGGCGTTCCCGCCCAGAAGCGGCGCTCCATGACCACCAACACTGACTCGGAACTCGCCGCCGTGAGCGAGTCGCTCCTTGCCGCCGACGACCCGGCCTCGTTGGGCGCGGCGTTGCTTCGCGCCTATCGGGCCGTCCTGGGGCGCTCCTTGTTGGGGGCGTGGACCTACGGCTTCGGCCCGGAGGAATCGGACACGCCTTTTGCGCTCCCGGAAAAAGGAGCGGGCTCGTCGTCCGAGCCGGCTCTGGCGAGCGGAGTCGAGCCACCCCTTTCGCCCCCCGAGGCCGGCGCCTGGGCGTCGGCGCTCGATGGGCCATGGCTCGATTCGGCTCTCCGCGTCGCCGAGCGCGCCCGGGGCGAAGGCCTGCCGGCGCCGCGCGGCTTGGGGCGCGCCCACGGGCTGCTG
>JAPLSS010000732.1 GCA_026398515.1 Candidatus Sumerlaeota bacterium
AACGGACTGGTGGCCATAACTTCGTAAACGTTCTGGCCCGGATACGATTCGATCCGCCGGAGCGAGACGCCGGCCTTAAGCGTAACCGAGTCGCCGACGCCGAACTCCCAGACGCGCAGCACGCCGCCGACGGGGAAGTCCTCCTTCGCGAAGCCCGTCGTGCCGTCGGGCCGGGTGATTTGGAAAAACCCGTTGCCCTCGATCACCATGTCGAGTTCCTCGTTGGTGGGCTTGAAGTCGCCCTGGGTGAAGATTTTCTGGGTGGAGGCCACGCGCGACCCATAGCCGATGTGGATGCCGGTGGGCACCTCGGTGTTGGTCGAGGCGTTGGTGCCGGCGGCGCGGATCGTCTGGTAGAACAGGTCGGCGAAATCGGCTCGGCCCTTCTTGAAGCCCGAGGTGTTGACGTTCGCCAGGTTGTTGGCGATCACGTCGATGTTGATCTGCTGGGAGTGCATCCCCGACGCGGCAATGAACAACGCTCGCATGGCCTTATCCCCTTTGTCTTATTGGTCCTATCGGTCCCATGTGTCCTATGTTGTTATCACCGCAACACCCCGCCGATCGCGGTTTGCGCGGCTTCGTCGATGGTTTTGATCGCCTTCTCCGCCATCGTGTAGGATCGCTCGGTCTGGATCAGGCGGACCATCTCGCTGATCATGTTGACGTTTGAGTATTCAAGCGTGTTCTGGCGAACGACCGTCCCGTCTTCGGGCACGCTGGCGCGCGGGGCGGCGTTCGCGTCGCCGACCTGGAACAGGTTGGCCCCGGTCTTGTCCAACGCGCGCAAATCGTCGAATTGCACGACGCGAAAACGGCCGACCGGGTTGGCGTCCTGAAGGATCGAGCCGTCGTCGGCGACGCTGATGCGCGCCGAGGTGAGGACGATGGGGCCGCCCTCGCCGAGGACGCGCGCGCCGTCCGGCGTGGTCAACTCGCCCTTGGAGTTCAGCACGAACGCCCCGGCGCGCGTGTAGCGCTCGCCCTGCGGGGTCTCGACGGCGAAGAACCCCGGCCCTTGGAGGGCGAGGTCGAGGGGGTTGTTCGTCTCGCGCAAGTCGCCCTGCGCGAAGTCGGTGAACGTGCCCCGCATGTTGACGAAATACGGGCCGACGAGCGGGCTTTGGGGCGGCTTCGACGGTTGCTGGTCGGGCGGAAGATCCGGGTCAGGCAGGATGGAGTCGGTGTCGGGCAGCAAACTCTCGAACTGGGCGACATCCTGCTTGTAGCCGACCGTGTTCGTGTTGGCCATGTTGTTGGCCACCACGTCGAGATGGCGTTCCAGAGCCATCGCCGAAGAAAGGGCAATGTACAAATCATCCATGACCAATCGCTCCTGATTCCAAGCCTGCCGCCCAGACGCGCAAGAGGCGTTCCAGGAATCAGGAGATCGTCAAAAATCGGACGATGCGATGGCGGATGGCTGAATTTACTATGCTTGGCTTGAGACGAAGAATCGACAAGCCACATCGCGGCGTTTTGGGAGGGGACGGAAGTTTTTTCCCACCTGCCAGAAGTTCGTAGCGCCCGGCTCGGACGACATAGGACATATAGGTCTCCAAGACCCTATAGATCCTATTTCCCCTTCCCCGGCGCGTCCGGAAACGGCGTGGGGATGGTCAGCGTCGCCGGTTCCGGGGTCGGAGTCGGCGACGCCGGTTGCGAGGCGGGCGCGGGTTTCGGGGTGACGCGCGGCACGGCGATCTCTTTCGCCCCGTCGCCCTGAATCAACGCCACCGACGGGCGCACGTTCGGGTGGTTGAACACCAATCGCTGCCCCGCCAGGTTGCCCAAGCCTTTGAAGGTGATCGACCCGGTTGCGATCTCGCCCCGGCGCAGGTAAACGCGGGGGAAACGCGCTCTCTGGGTGAAGGAGTCGAAGGGGTGGACCTCGTGGCGCGGGTCGTTCTCCAGGATGATGCCGAAATTGCTCGCATCGATGTGGATGGGCTGGTCGCTCGCGTTTTGCAGTTCGATTGACACGGTTTCTCCCTCCGCGCGCGCCAGCATCTTCACGTCCGGCTGGTAGCGTTGCTCGCGGGTAATGGCCAGCGCGAGCGGGTCGATCGGCGGGGGCGTGGGGGTTGGTTTGACGGTGATGGGTTGGGGCTTTTGAGCGGTGTGGCAACCGGCGGCCCAGACGGCGGCGAACGCCGCCGCCGCGCCGACAATCAGGAACGCGTGCACAGTTCGTTTCATGGGGATTCCGTGTTCGAGGTGAGCTTCAACGCGTCATGAAAGCCTCCGCGGACGCGTGCGACGCCATTCTATTACCCGACCCCACGGGCGGTTTTCCATTCAAATCGTCCTGCCTACTTGATTGCCGGAGAACGGGCCTCTTGACGCGCCGCGCTTTACTCTCTATAGTTCGCTTTACAATCAGGGGAACAGGAGAAGACTGATGCCTGTCGCTACCATCTCCACCAAGGGGCAGGTCACCCTGCCGGCCCGAATGCGCAAGGAATTGGGGATCAAGGCGCATGATCGCGTGATGGTGGAATCCACCAAAAACGGGATCTTGATCCGTCAAGTCCCTAGCATTTTTGAGCTGGAGGGCTTCCTGGGCAAGGGGCTCTCCCCGGATGAAGAGCGCCGACTCATGATGAAGGGTGTCGCTGACCATGTGCTGGGACACGATTGATGAAGACAGTATTTGTCGACTCGGACGTTTTCCTACGCTTCTTCACGAATAGCGATCCTCATCAGCACAAACAAGCGGCGGATCTTCTGCGCGAGGCCGCTTCGGGCAAGGCGCAGCTCGTGACCGGCCCTCCTGTGCTGTTCGAGACAGCTTGGGTCCTTCGGAGCAGCTACGGGCTGGCGAATGAGGAGGTTCTGAGGACTCTCGAAATATTGGCCGCGATGCCAGGCCTCTTTCTCACGAATTCCGATTTGGTAGCCGAAGCAATCGCCTTGGCGCGCTCTGCCGGCCAGGCCTTTGCCGACGCCTACATTGCAGTCTCCGCCAGCGAAGTCGGCGCGGACGAAATCGCCACGTTCAACCGCAATCATTTCAAGAAACTGGGCGCAACCTTGCATACATTCTGAGATTCGGGTGGGGCGCCGGTTTTCCCCACTGCGCGGTGTCTTGTTGTCGTCGCCGTACACC
>JAPLSS010000310.1 GCA_026398515.1 Candidatus Sumerlaeota bacterium
ATGTCCTTCTGGTCCAGGCATTTCCGGAAGTCGGTGTAGGTCTTGGCTTGGGGGAAATCCTTGAGCCCATCGGCCAGCATCTTCTCGTTGACGTCGCAAATCGCCACGATGTTCTCGCTTTTGATGGACTGGACGTTGGGCTTGCCGCGGTGCCCATAGCCGATGACGGCGATGTTGAGTTTCTCGTTGGGCGACTTGCCCGCCGCCAGGGCGCCGGATTTGGCGATCATAAAACTGGCGCCGGCCAGCGCCGTTCCTTTCATGAACGCTCGGCGATTGACTGATGAATCCATGAACTCGATCCTCCCGAACTGGAATCGTTCACCCCTGCCTCACGGTGGCGATGTATCCCCCCATTGATTCCCCCCTGTTCCAGGATGTCAAGTGAGGAGAGCGCGTCATGGTCCGCCGGGGCGCATCTTATCACTGCTCCGGCGCCACCCCTTTCAGTCTCCCCGCAAGCGGGGGGAAGGCACAGGACTCGCTGCAACAAGGAATGGCTTTTGCCCCCTCCCTGCTTGCGGGGAGGGTTGGGGTGGGGTCGGCTTCGAGGGACTTCCGCGACAGCAGTATCAGGATGCGCCCGGCCCGCCGGGTCGAACGGGATGAAACGAGATCGCAAGTATGGAGTCCCGCCTTCAGGCGGAATCGTTCGGACGGGGACTACGATCGGAGAAGCCCACTCCGCCTGAAGGCGGGACTCCATACTCTCCGCATTCGACATTCGGGTCTGAATTGCGCAGGATTCCGCCTGTCGGAATTCCAATGGGAGGCGACCATGAGACACTCGGAGCTTGTTGGGATGTTCATCCTCGCGCAGGTGTGCCTTTGGCTGGGCGCCGCGCGTGGACAGGAGCCGCGGCTGGTCTCGTTTGAAAACGACGCGGCGCTCCAAGGCTTTCAAATTGAAGGCGATTGCGCGGTCGACCCCAACCACAATCACGAAGGCGGCGCGACGGGCGCGCTGCGGATCGGCCCCGGCGGAAGCGCGTTCCTGCCGTTGCGCGCGGAAGACGGCTCCGGCGAAGTGAGCCTGTGGATCTACGACGACGGGACCCGGGCGCCGAACCCCAAGGAGCGGCGCGCCGGGCCGCGCTGGGGCATCGCGCAGAGCGACGGACGAGTGCTGGTCGTCGGCGTCGTCTACGCGCCGTACCTCGGCGGCGACGCCAGCTATTCGCTGTGCCCGTACAACCCCAAAGAGAAAGGGAGCACATACCTCAGCCAGGTCAAGCACCTCTCAACCAAGCGCGAGGCGGGCTGGCATCAATGGACCTTCCATTTCGATCCGGAGAACGGCCTCGCGATCCTTCACAATGGCAAGGACCTCAACGGCAAGAAGAAACGGATCGATTGGAACGAGTTGAAGATGCGCGGGTTCAACGGCGTGGTCCTCTTCGGCGACGAAGGCAAGGATGGGCCGCAAACCCTCTGGGTCGATGATCTCAGCGTCCAGTTGGGCGGCCCGATGCAGGTCGCGCCGGTCGAGCCGCTGCCGGCGCCGCCGGTGGTCCCGGACGAGGACCCCAAGCCGGAGGCGCCCGCGCCGATCCTCGACGGTCTGCGCGGCAGGCATCCGCGTCTGCTGTTCACGCCGGAGGACGTGGCGGCGTTGCGCGAACGCGCCACGGGCGGCTCGGCGACGTTCTTCCAGGACCTGGAGAGGTACCTGCCGTCGTGCAAGCCGCCGGAGAACGACAATTTCCTGAAGAATGGGACCGAGGCGCAGCGCGAGGGGATGTGGAAACTTCCGACCGTGGCGCTGCATTGCGTGATCGCCGGCGACAAGGCGTCCTTCGACAACGCGCTGGGGTTTCTTCAGTATCTGTTGAAATGCGAGCACTGGGAATTGGGCAAGGAAGAGGACAGCGGCATGGGCGCGGCCAACGTGATGGCCGGCGCCGCGCTGGCCTACGATTGGTTGTACAACGATCTCGACCCGGCGTTTCGCGAGGATTTTCGCAAGAAGCTGCTTCTGCAGGCGCGGCGGATGTATTACCGCGGCCACCTGCAAAAGTCGCCCGGCAATCATTATTGGCAACAGGACCCGTTGAACAATCACCGCTGGCACCGCGACGCGGGGCTGACTCTCGCCGCGCTGGCGGTGGCGGGCGACGGCCCGGGGGACGAGTGGCTCCTCGCGCAGACGCTCAATGAGTTGAGATTTGTTCATCAATGGCTGCCGAAGGATGGGGCGAGCCACGAGTCGCCGACCTACCAGATTTTCGGCTTGTCGCACCTGATGCTCGCGTTCGATGCCGCCGACCGCTGCTGGGGGGCCGATTTCCTGAAGCATCCGTATTTCAAGCAGGCGCCCAGCGTGCAATTGCGCCTTCGCACGCCGGGGTTCGCCTACGGGTTCAACTACGGCGATTCGAATGAGGACGCCCACGGCTACTATACGCACTCGCTGTTCAAGTGCGCGGCGGCGAGCCAGGACAGGGACATCCAGGCGGGGCTGCTGGATTACTATCACACCATTCCCGACGCCTTCCCGTACGGCTGGTATGGGCTGGTCTGGTTCGACCCGACACTGACGGGCGGATCGATCGACAAGATTCCGCACAACCTGTTCTGTCCCGACCTGGGACTGGCGCTGATGCGCGATGGGTGGAAGGCCGACAACGTGGCGATGATGCTGAAGTGCGGGCCGCTCGGCGGGCGGACGCTCAACGTCTTCCGCAACGAGAAGCAGATCGAGTTCGTCAACGTGGCCCACGACGACCCCGACGCCAATTCGTTTCTGATCTATGCGAATGGAAAGATTCTCGCCAAGTCCGACGGCTATTCGTACCGCAAAACGACGGCCAGCCACAACACGATCCTCGTCGACGGCCAGGGGCAGAAGGGCGAAGGAGGGCATTGGTCGCAGCCGCTGAAGAAGACCGACATGCTGACGATGGCCTGGATGCCGGCGTGGAAGGAAGACAAGAGCGGGATCGCCGTTGCGGAAGGCGAGGCCGCCGGCGCGTACAAGGGGCTGGAACGCTACCGGAGAGCGGCGATTTGGGCGCCCGGCTGCTACATTCTCCTGGTGGACGACATTCGCGCCGCGAAGCCGAGCGCGATCACCTGGCTCGTGCAAAGCAAGGAAGTCGAGGCGATCGACGAGAAGGCGGGGCGCTGGCGGTTGAAGGACGAAGAAGCGGCGATGGAATTCCAGGCCGCCAGCCCTCAGCCGTTCCAAGGGCAAATCGTCGACTCCGCCGCGCAGACCCGAGAGAACAGCCTCGGCCTCAAACAATTGCAACTGACCGCGGAGACGGCGGAGTGGAACGTGGCGACGGTCTTCGACGCCTGGAACAAGAAGGAGCTTTCCGTGGCTATTCAGCCGGCAAGCGACGGCGCGCGGATTGTCGTAGACGGCCCGGGGTTCAAGGACGAATGGACGTGGAAACCCGCGCCCGACGGTCAGACGCCGGCCACGTTCAAAGCGACGCGGGACGGGAAGGAGTTGATCGCGGTCGGGCCGCCAGGCGCCGCGCCGCGCGAATAGCGAGCGCGACAAAGGCGAATCAAACAGAGACATCTCCTGCCGCGGAGACACGGAGACGCAGAGACAGTAGTCCTTCTCCGCCGCGTCTTTGCGTCTTTGCGGCAAAGTCGTTGGGCGGTTCGACGGGCTGATCGATCCGCAGCCCTACCCCGCTTCCTCGACGCCGCCTCTTGCCGCAAAGACGCCGAGGCGCGGAGACGGCGCGATTCCCCCTCCGCGTCTTTGCGTCTTCGCGGCGAAGTCGTAGCTCAAGCACAGACAAAAGACCGTCTATCCTCGAAAATGAGGTTCGGAGTGCGACCTTCAGGTCGTAGCGGTTTTGAATAT
>JAPLSS010000797.1 GCA_026398515.1 Candidatus Sumerlaeota bacterium
GATCCCGCGCATGGCGAACCGCGCTGACGTTCACAGGCTGGAAAGCCTGCGCCGCAAGCAGTAGCAAACCAATGGCCCCTGACCCCGATCCCAATCCCCTCGATCCCGAGCGCCTGACCTCGCTCCTGACGACGCGACAAATCGCCCGCAGCCTGATCGTGTTCGCAACCATTGATTCCACCAACCAATACGCCCTCTCGCTTCCCGACGCGGAAGCCGTTCATGGGTTCGCCGCGGTGGCCGAGTTTCAGTCGGCCGGGCGCGGACGATTTCGGCGGCATTGGCAGGCGCCGCGCGGGCGGGCGTTGCTGGCCACGTTCATCGTCCGCGGGCGGCGCTACGCCGACGCCGTCGGCGCGCTCACGATGGCCTCCTCCGTCGCCGTGCGCCGGACGCTGGAGAAGGCGGCGGGCCTGCGCGCCGAGATTCGCTGGCCCAACGACACGCTGGTCGCGGGCCGCAAAATCTGCGGCATCCTAACCGAGGCCGGCCCGTGGCGTCCGCGGCCGGGGTGGGTGGTGGGCATCGGGCTGAACGTCAACCAAGGGCGCGACGAGTTTCCCAAGGACCTGCGCGAGATCGCCACTTCAATGGCTGCCGAAGCTGGCAGGCCCTTCGACCGCGCTGAGGTGTTCGCGACTTTATGCGCCGAACTGGAAGGCGTCCTGGAGACGTTGGCCGCCGGCGCCGCCGGCCGCGAGACGATCCGCGCGGAATGGGAGCGCGCCTCCTGCCTTCTCGGCCATATCGTCAAAGTGCAAACCGGCCACGAAACGGTGGAAGGCATGGCCGTCGGTCTGAGCGCCGATGGCGGCTTGGTCGTGCGTCTGGAAACGGGAATTCTGCAAACGTTGAGGACGGGGACGGCGGCGAGGCAATAGTTCGGGGTGCGGAGTGCGGAGTGCGGGGCGCGGAGTGCTGAGTGCCAGACCCGGAGTTCTGATTGGCGCTCGGCACTCCGCACTCCCCACTATCGTTTCACCAGCCTTTCATACAACGCCTCCATCCGCTTCGCGCAGGTCAGCCAGTCGTCCTTCTCGGCGATGAGGGCGGTGTTGAAGCGCGCCATGTCCTTCAGGCGTTCAGGATTCTCGAAGGCGCGGGTGACGGCGTCGGCGACTCCGTCGGCGCTGCGCCGTTGGAGGTAGAACCCGTTGCGCCCGTCCTCGACGCGCTGGTGGTAGAACGGCAGGTCGGCCAGGATCGGCGCGCATCCGCAGGCCATTCCTTCGAGCACGGTCGCGGCCAACAAATCGGTTTCGGGAATGGAAAGGAAGACGCCGGCGCGGTTGAACGCCGCCGCCATCTCCGACGGGGCAAGCCGCTCCTCGATAAACCGCGCATGCGCCGCCAATCCCCGGTTCTCGACCAGGCGGCGCAATTCTCTCTCGTAGTCCGCGCTTCCGAAGCCGCGCAGAAACACCACGACCGTGCGCGCCCCCAGCCGCTCGACGATCGCCCTCAGCGCCTCGGCGATCAACCCGACGCCCCAGTACGGCTTCATCATTCGCGGACTAAGAATCACGCGCGCGCCCGCGGGAATCTCGTGCCGCTTGCCGAACGCCGCCGCCTCTTCTTCGAGCCCGGGGTGAAACGTGCGCAGATCCACGCCCCAGGAGAAACAGTCGACTTTCTCGCGCGGCACGCCGTATTCGCGCTCCAGGTAGGTCTCCAACCCCGGGGCGTTGGTCGAGATCGCCCACGCGCCTTTCATTGCGCGCGCGACCAGGAAGCGCGCGACCTTCGAACGCTGGGGCCAGTCGAAAAGGTCGTTGCCCCAAGGGGTGAGCACCGTCGGCCGTCGGCGGCAGGCCGCCGTGGCATAGCCGAACGCGAGGGCTTCGAATCCGTGCACGAGATCGGGGCGCCAATGGGCCACCGCGGCGCGATATGGCCCGGCCTTGAAGAAATTGTTGGAATACGGATGATGGATCAGTTTGAAGGCAATGGCCTTGCGCAGGAGGCTCATCTGGGGGCAGATGATTTCGACGCCTTCGAAGGGCCGCAGCACCGGCGGATCGCAGAACACGGCGCACGCATGCCCGCGGTTGACGAAGAAACTCACCCATCGTCGCGTGTGCAGATTGTTCGGATCGCCGAGGTACGCGATGCGCATGGTATAAGCAAAACACGTTTGGCCAGAAGGCGTCAATGGAGGAAGAGAATTTCGAATCTCACGCAGAGGCGCAAAGACGCAGAGGCGCCGTTTCTTCGCTTTACTTCAGCGCTATATCACGACAACGATGGCGTTGATTTCCGAAAGGCCAGTCCGCGCCGATGTCCGACGCCCCGCCCCAACGCGCGATGTTCATCGTCCCTCCGACGGGAAAGTACATCCGCGAAGACCGTTGCCAGACACCGATCAAAAACCTGAAAACGGTGGCGTTGCGTCCGCCCATCGACTTGCTCTACGCGGCGGCGGCCTTCCGTTCCGCGGCGCGACGGAGCGCGCCGACGTCCGGGGCGGCCGAATGCCGCCTCGTCGACTACCCCGGCGAGGAGCGCTCGTGGGACGCGCTGGAGGCGGACCTGCGGGCTTGGACGCCCGACATCCTGGTGATGAGCATCACCACGCCGTCCTTCGAAGACGACATGCAGGCCGCGCGCGCGGCGAAGGGCGTTTCGCCCCGTATTCGCACGGTGGCCAAGGGCGCCCACTTCAACACCCTGGATCGGCGCGCCCTGGAAGAGCATCCCGAATTGGACGTCTGCCTGCGCGGCGAATACGAAGAGACATGCATGGACCTGGCGCGGGGCCTGCCGATGGAGAATATCGCCGGCCTTTCGTTTCGCGACGCCGAGGGGCGCATCCATCGCAACCCGGATCGCCCGCTCGTTGAGAACCTGGACGCGCTCCCCTTTCCCGCCCGCGACCTGTGCAATAACGATCTCTATATCCGCCCCGACACCGGCGAGCGCCAAACGACCATCGTCACCAACCGCGGCTGCCCGTTTTCCTGTATCTTCTGCCTGGCCAATCAAGTCTCCGGCAATCGCAACCGCGTTCGTTCCGCGGACAACATTCTCGATGAGATCGTCGAGTGCGTGGAGCGGCATCGCATCCGCAGCTTCCTGTTCCGCTCCGACCTGTTCACGGCCGACCGCGCGTGGGTGCGCGAGTTGTGCCAGGCGATCCTCGACCGCGGCCTCCGGATCGAATGGGGCTGCAACAGCCGCGTCGACACGCTGGACGAGCCGACGTTGCGCCAGATGAAGCAGGCCGGCTGCTGGCTGGTGGCGTTCGGCGTGGAAAGCGGCAGCCAGGCCTCCCTCGACCGCATGCGGAAGAAGGCGAAAATCGACCAGGCGAGGCCGGCGCTGGACTTGTGCCGGCGCGTCGGCGTGCGCTCCAGCATTTACTTCCTGATGGGCCTGCCGTGGGACACGCGCGAGTCGATCGAAGCCGACATGCGCTTCGCCCGCGCGATCGACCCGGACTACCTGGAGATCTTCTACGTGTACCCGTTCCCCGGCACGGCGCTCTACGAGATGGCGGTCGCCGAGGGGCTGCTGGGCGCCGGGACGATTCCGAAAGCCGCCTACGACGCCCCGGCGATGCCGACCCAGGCGCTGGGCCTGGGGGAACTGGAGGTCCTGCGCCGCCGGTTCATGCGCGACTTCTATCTGCGCCCAAGAATCATCCTGCGCACCCTGGGGTCGTGCCGCTCCCCGCGCGAGTTATTCAATTACGTGAAGTACGGCGCGATCCAGCTGTGGGACTTATTCAAGGCGAGGAACTGAAACGTAGGCCGGTCTTGCCCCTCGGCTCCGCTCGGGAACTGCGTCCGAGGCTGGCGTTGCTTGCGCCGACGGGCATCGGGTCCACCCCGGCAGGGAGGACCTGCTCGCGCGTATGCCGGACCGAAGAAAAGGCGACATCGCGAGGGCGCTCGCGCGTTTTTGGACTTTACACAGGCGCGCCGCGCGCGTATCGTTCCCAGATAAGATAGGCGCTTATCATATTTGAGAACAGGTCTCTATGTCTTCGGAGGATGGACAACACCGGTCAAAAGGCAACGGACGTTCGGGTTCGCTGAACCTGGATCGGAAAGTAATCCTGGGCGGCGCAATGGAGGGCGCGCGCAACGAGGAGATCGTGCGCCAGGCTAAGGAGCGCTATGGCCGCATCTCGGCGTATTCGCACGGCCCGAGCCAGCGCTACCGGGAGCTGATGTACGGCGGCTACAAGCACGTCGAGGCCGTGCGCGTCTTCAAAGAGTTCATCAAGTACGTCCTTCCGTATAAGAAGTACTTGTTCATGGCGGCGGCCGGCTATCTGGCGACTTCGCTTCTGCTGACCGTTCGCATGCTGTTCATCAAGTACATCATCGACAGCGTGATCCCGATGGGCAATCTGCCGCTGCTGGGCTACACGTGCATCGGCATGATCGCGCTGGTGGTGCTGCGCGCCGTCCTGAACATGATGGGCGACTATTACCTGATCCATACCGGCGGCTTCGTCGTGTTCGACGTGCGCAAGAAGCTGTTCGACCACTTGCAGGTGCTGCACCTGGGGTTCTTCGAGCGCGAGATGTCGGGCAAACTCATCACGCGCCTGATCGACGATGTGACCCGCGTGCAGGAGCTCGTTCAGAGCGGTCTGAACACCGTGGTCATCTCGTCGTTCAGCCTGGTGGTCAACCTGGCCATCATGCTCTTGCTGTCGTGGCGGCTGACGCTGTGGAGCCTGGCCATCATGCCGCTGTACTGGGTGGTGACGTTCTACTACCGGATGAAGTTGTACCGCAAGTCGATGGAGGTGCGCGAGCGCACCTCCATCCTCGCCGGCAACACGACCGAGGTCGTCCTTGGCGCCAAGGTCGTGAAGTCCTTCGCCATGGAGGACGAGGAGCGCCGGCGATTCGATCTCATGCTCGAGGACAACATGGAGCCGGAGATGGAGTTGAGCGCCTACAACATCCATCGCGGCGCGCTGCTCGATTTGATCACCGGCATGGGCTCGGCGTGGATTTTCCTGTTCGGCGGCCTGTCCATCATGAGCGCGACGGACCACTCGATCACGCTGGGGACGTTCGTCGCCTTCTCCAGCCTGATGATGACCCTGTACAGCCGCATGCTGGATCTGGCGAACCTGCGCCTGACGCTGATCCGCGCGCAGACGGGCCTGGAGCGCGTGCTGGCGGTCATGGAAGTCGAGCCGGAGATCAAAGACCCGCTGCATCCGGTCTACTTGAAGAGCCTCCAGGGCCGTGTCGAGTTCCGCGACGTGCGCTTCTCGTACGAGGGAGGCAAAGAGGTCTTGCATGGCGTCAGCCTGGCGGCCGAGCCGGGGCAACTGGTCGCCTTCGTCGGTCCGAGCGGATCGGGCAAGACCACCATGGTCAACCTGGTCAGCCGCTTCTACGACGTGGATTCCGGCTCCATCCTGATCGACGGCCGCGACCTGCGCGACTTGCACCTGAAGACGTACCGCTCGCAGATCGGCATCGTGTTGCAGGACCCGTTCCTGTTCTCTGGATCGATCGAGGACAACATCCGCTACGGGCGCCCCGAGGCGACGAAGGAAGAGATCCACGAAGCCGCGGCGCAGGCCAACGCCTGGGAGTTTATCGAAACCTTGCCCGAAGGGATGGACACGCTCGTCGGCGAGCGCGGCGGGTTGCTGTCCGGCGGCCAGCGCCAGCGCATCTCCATCGCGCGGGCGCTTCTGAAGCGGCCCCGGATTCTCATCCTCGACGAGGCGACCTCCTCGCTCGACAACGAAAGCGAGCGCCTGGTCCAGGAGGCGATGGACCGCCTGATGAAAGGGCGCACGGTGTTCGTCATCGCCCACCGGCTGTCCACCGTGCAGAACGCCGACAGGATCGTCGTGATGAAGCAGGGGCGCATTCTGGAAGAAGGCACGCACGAAGACCTGCTCGCCCGCGACGGCCTCTACCGGCGGCTGTACCGCGGGGCGCGGATTCAATACGCCCGCCGCAAACGCGAGCAGGAGGAAATCACCGCGCAGGGCCTCGCCGCGCCCGCGGACGCCGTCGCGGGGGCGGCGAGGGGCAAACGCGACGGACAGGCGCGGGGAGAGCGCGAAGAGCCGGAAGAGGAATCCGCCGGCCGCCGCGCCGGCGCCTGGAACAGCATGGCCTGGGATGGATAGGGCTTATGGGACGAATAGGATCTATGAGGCCTCTATGAGACGGATATGAGCAAGACCCTCGACACGCGCGACACCGACACCCACCGGAAGAACGGCGCCGGCCCGTCGATCATCCTTGACCGCCAGAAGATTCTCAGCGGCGCCGTGGACACGCGCACCAGCGACTACCTGCGCTATGCGCGCCAGAAATACGGCCGCGCCGCCTCCTACGACAAGGCGCATAGCGACCGCTATCGCGAGCTCCTCTATGGCGGCTACGAGCCGATCGAGGCGTGGAAGGTCATCCGCGAGTTCTTGCGCTACCTTAAGCCGTACACCTCGTACCTGGTTCTCGCGGGGGTAGGCTTCCTGGCCGCCTCGCTGTTGGCCACGTCGCGTGTTTTGATCGTCAAGTTCCTCATCGACGAGGTGCTGCAAAACGACAATCTGGAACTGCTGTTCATCGCCTGCGGCGCGCTGGCCGGCGTCCACGTGCTGCGCTGCTCCATCAGCCTGATGTGCCAGTATCTGATTGTCTACGTCGGCGGCTTCGTGGTGTTCGACGTCCGCAAGCGCCTGTTCGACCATCTGCAACTGCTGCATATCGGCTTCTACGAGCGCGAGATCTCGGGCAAACTGGTCACCCGCCTGATATACGACGTGACCGCCTTGCAGCAGTTGATTCAGACCGGCCTGCACACCATCGTCCTGTCCGGCTTCGCCCTGCTGACCAACTTGGCGTTGATGCTCGTCCTGTCGTGGCGGTTGACGCTGGTCAGCCTGGTCGTCGTGCCGCTGTATTTCGTCATCACCAGTTATTACAAGTTGCGGCTGTATCAGAAATCCATGGAGGTGCGCGAGCGGCGCTCGATTCTCACCGGCACCGCCATCGAGGTCGTGCTCGGCGCCAAGGTCGTCAAGTCGTTCGCCATGGAAGACGATGAGGGCCGGCGCTTCTCGGCGATGCTGCGCGACAACCTCGTGCCGGAGATGGACCTGGGCGTCTTCAACATCCACCGCTCCACCCTGTTGGGCTTCATCACCAGCTTTGCGTTGGCCCTGGTGTATTACGTCGGCGGCCGGGAGATCATCCTCGGCGCCAAGAACGGGATGACCATCGGCACCTTCGTGGCCTTCTCCTCGATGGTGTTCCAGCTCCTGCAGACCGTCACCGACATCGCGAACCTGAAACTGGCGATCATCTCGGCGCAGACCGGCCTCGAGCGCGTGCTGGCGGTGATGGCCGTGGAGCCCGAGATCAAGGAGAAGCCGAAGGCGCGCGTCCTCAAGGACATCAAGGGCAATGTGGAGTTCCGCGACGTCCACTTCGAATACGAAACCGACAAGGAAGTTCTGCGCGGCGTCAGCCTGACGGCGCGTCCGGGCGAGATGCTCGCCCTGGTCGGCCCCAGCGGCTCCGGCAAGACCACCACCATCAACCTGCTGACGCGGTTCTATGATCCCAGAAGCGGCGCGATCCTGGTCGACGGCCACGACCTGCGCGACCTCAACCTCAAGGCCTACCGCCAGCATTTGGGCATCGTCCTCCAGGATCCCTTCCTCTTCTCCGGCACGATCGAGGACAACATCCGCTATGGCCGGCCCGAGGCGACGGCCGAAGAGGTTATCGAGGCCGCCGAGCAAGCCAACGCCATGGAGTTCATCACCGAACTGCCCGAGGGCATGGACACGCTCGTCGGCGAGCGCGGCGGCTTGCTCTCCGGCGGCCAGCGCCAGCGCATCTCGATCGCGCGGGCGCTGCTGAAGCGGCCGAAGATCCTGATCCTCGACGAAGCCACCTCGTCGCTCGACACCGAAAGCGAGCGCCTGGTGCAGGAGGCGATGGACCGGCTGATGTACGGGCGCACGGTCTTCGTCATCGCCCACCGGCTGTCCACCGTCCAGAACGCCGACAAGATCATCGTGATGCAGAAGGGCCTCGTCGTGCAGCAGGGGACGCACGAGGAGCTGATCGAAACCGAAGGCCTGTACCAGCGCCTCTACCGCGGCTCGACAACCCAACCCGTGCGCCGCGTCGCCGAAGCCGAGACTCCGCTCTTCTCCGCCTGAGTCCGACGGGCGCCGGAACGCGCGCGCGGCCGTCCGCGCCCCCGGAAACCGCCTGCAAACAAACCCGAAACGAGATACGAGTAGTCTGACCAGACGTTTCTGATGGGTCATTAACCCCTCGTTTCAACGAGGGGCCCCACGTGCGCTTGCTTGCCGAAACCGTTTCAACGGTTTCCCGTCGCACTCCAGGATCTCTCGGCCGAAAACAGGTGTTCTCGGGCTCCCCTTTCGATGGGCCCGGGGAAACCGTTGAAACGGTTCTCGGGTGTCCTTCCATCCCCCGCCCCCTCGTTAAAACGAGGGGCTAATGAAAAGACCCATCAAAAGGGCCTGGTCGAAGTACGAGCGGTTAGCCCGGATTTCTTACCAAGAGGGCGTTTTACGTGGCGCGGGCTGGCAGCCAGTCGCGTCTAAAGGTTTTTCCTCTTTTTTGCCTTTCTCGAGGCGTAGGTGTTTCGTCGCCAGACGGCGCCCAGGCCGAAGGCGGCGCGCAAGGCTTTGAGGGCTTGGCGCAACACATCGACCGT
>JAPLSS010000498.1 GCA_026398515.1 Candidatus Sumerlaeota bacterium
CGGCTATTCATGTTTCTCCCCTGCGGGGAGACGACGGGTCCGTCGAGCGATGTCTCTTGTGTCGAGCCGCCACCCCGACCCGGAAGCGGCTGCGAACGTTGCGTTATTTGCGACGCCATGTATAGATAATCCGGATGGAACGCCATGCAGAGTAAATCAGTGTTTGGAATTCTGGGCGAACGCCAGGGCGGTCTGGTTCGGCAGGTCATGGTCAGCCTGCGCCGGCGGATCATGGCCGGCTCGCTGATCCTGATCCCGATTCTGGTGGCGTTCCTGCCGGTCTTTTATCTCTACCCGAAGTTGAACGCGCTGGCGGTCAAGGTCCTGCACATCAGTTCGGTGGACATGCCGGGGACGAGTTTCCTCGTCGCGCTGTTCCTGGTTCTGGCCGCCCTGTACATCCTGGGTCTGCTGGCCGCGACGTTTGTGGTGCGTTGGGGGGTGCGGCTGGTCGAGAGAATTCTCACCCAGATTCCGATCATAGCCTTTTTCTACAAGATGACCAAGCAGGTCATCGACCTGATGACGTTGAACGCGCAAAAGCCGTTCCGCAAGGTGGCGCTGGTCGAATACCCGCGCAAGGGGACGTGGGGCATGGGCTTCGTCACCGGCGAAAGCGTGCACCCGGAGTTGGGGCTGCTGGTGCACGTGTTCCTGCCGACGACGCCCAACCCGACGTCGGGGTTCCTGCTTCTCATGCCTCCCTCCGAGGTGGTGGAAACCGAATGCTCTGTCGATCAGGCAATCCGCTTCATCATCTCCGGCGGCATCATCGATCCGGGACTGATCCGCTCGAAGCCATACCAGAGCGAGTTGTTGGCCGGCGAAGGCGCGGCGCCGTCCGAGCCCGCCCCGACTTCCCCCGAGGCGAAATGAGCCATGACTGAGCCGTCCGGTTCATCGAATCCCGAGGAGAGGGATCTCGACCTTTCCCGCATCCTGGAAGGGTGGGACTACACGCCGGGCGAAGTCATCGCGCGCAAAGTCCGCGGCCGCGACGGGCGCGAGAAGATCCAGATGCGCCTGGCCTTAGGGGTGATCCAGATGGAAGCCGAGGGGCGGCCCGATGGTCAGAGGCCGCACGGCTGCGCCACGGCCCTGGAGTATTTCCAGGACAGGCTGGACCAGCACCGGCTGGAGCACGGCGGCGACGAAGGGTTCTCGCTCAGCCCGGAGGAGTGCGAAGAACTGCGCGACGAGGGACTGGTTTATTACTACCGCTACCTGTGCCTGTTTCAACTAAAGGATTTCGCGGCCGTGGCGCGCGACACGCGGCGCAACCTGCGGATGGCCGATTTCCTCAACGCCCACGCGCCGTCCGCCGAGGACCGTTGGTCCTCCGAGCAGTACCGGCCCTACATCCTGATGATGAACGTGCGGGCCGAGGCGTACCTGGCGCTGGAACGAAACCAGGTGGCGCTGGCGATCCGAAAGGCGCGCACGGCAATCGAGACGATTCGCGAGTTCTATGCGCGGGTCGAGCGGGAGTTCGCGCAGCTGGACGCGGCGACGCTCATCGAGAATTCCAGCGAATTGAGGATCCTTCAGACGCTGGAAGAGGAGATCCGCCGCGCTTACGCCGAGGCGACCGAGGCGGCGGCCGAGGCGCGGAAGGAAGACGGCCCTACGACGACGATCGAAGCCCTCCGCCGCCAGCTGCGGCAGGCGATCGAGGCGGAAGACTACGAGCGCGCCGCCGTCCTTCGCGACCAGATTCGCGCGCTGCGGCCGACATAGCCGATTGCCGAACACCGATTGCCGATTGGTTGGCTCTGGTTTTGCTCAGAGTGAGGGGGGATTGCTTGTTTCCGCGATGAAAGGATAGCTACGGGCCTGTTCATGAACGGCACTCTTCTGCTTGTGGACGACAATCGCGAAAGCCTCGGCTCGCTGGAGCTGGCGTTCGCCCGGTCGGACTATCGTGTGCTGGCCGCGCCGAACGGACAGCAGGCGAAAGCGTTGCTCGACGAAGAGCCGGTGGACGTGTTGATCACGGACCTGAAGATGCCCGGGATCGACGGCATGGAGCTGCTGACGTACGCGCTGTCGCTCCCGGCGCCGCCGCAGGTCATTCTGCTCACGGCGTTCGGCACGGTGGAGTCGGCGGTCGAGGCGTTGCGCCAGGGGGCGTTTCATTACCTGACCAAGCCGGTCAACCTGAAGGAGTTGCGGGCGCAGGTCGAGAAGGCGATGGACCACCACCGCCTGTTCCGCGAGAACGAGCGGCTGAAGGCGGAATTGAACGAGCGGTTCGGGTTCGAGGGGGTGGTCGGCGAGACGCCCGAGATGCTCGACCTGATGAACAAGGTGCGGCTGATCGCCGGGAGCCGGGCCACGGTCCTCCTGCAGGGCGAGAGCGGCACGGGCAAGGAGCTCATCGCGCGGGCGATCCACAACAACGGTCCGCGCCGCCACCGGCCGTTCGCCGCCGTGCATTGCGCGGCGATCCCCGAGACGCTCATGGAAAGCGAGCTGTTCGGCCACGAGAAGGGGGCGTTCACCGGCGCGATCGCCCGCACGCAGGGCCGGTTCGAGCAGGCCAACGGCGGGACGCTGTTTCTCGACGAGGTGGGCGAAATCCCCTTGTCGATGCAGGTCAAACTGTTGCGCGTGCTGGAGACGCTGGAGTTTCGGCGGGTCGGCGGGATCGAACCCATTCACGTGGACGTGCGGCTGATCGCGGCGACGAATCGCAACCTGGCCGACGAGGTGGCGCGCGGGGCCTTTCGCGAGGATCTGTACTATCGGCTCAACGTGGTGACGCTTCACATGCCGCCCCTGCGCAGACGGCTGAGCGACATTCCGCTGCTGACGCGCGCGTTCGTGGAGACGTTCGCCCGGGAGGCCAAGCGCCCGACGCCGAAGATTGATCATGAAGCTCTCAAACGCCTTACTAATTATCATTGGCCCGGCAACATCCGCGAGCTGCGCAACGTGGTGGAGAACATGATCGTCTTCCTGGGAGAGGACGAGACGATCGGCGTCTCGCATCTTCCTCCGCAGTTTGCGCAACTTCCCGCGCAGGCGCCGGCGCCGCAGAGCTTGGGATTCGGCCAGACGCTTGAGGAGGCGGAGTCGCTGTTGATCCGGCAGGCGCTCGATGCCCACGAGGGCAACCGGACGCGGGCGGCCGAGACGCTGGGCATCTCGCGGCGCACCCTGCAGCGGAAGATCAAGGAGATGAAACTCTGAGCCGTCCGGGCGCGTCAGGAGGGCTCAGACGGGCGCGGAAATGGAACCGGCCTGCGACAAGTTGTCGCGGTCGATCGGGCATCCGTCGGTAGGCGGGGTTGTTCGTAGCGTCGGTTGTCCGGCCCTTCCATCACTCGTTTCTTCATGGTACCTCGAAAACCGGCTGCCGCTTGCCCCGAAAGGGTTGCCTCTTGAGAATCACCTCGCGCTGGGCCATACTCCGACAGGTGTCAGGGTTGGTATGCTATTTGATTCCATATGGAGGGGCGGAGATGGGCTTCGTGCCTTTCTTCGCGCGCCGAAAGGATTTTCCATGCGTGCGTTGAGCGGGTTCTTGGCTAGCGCGGTGGTTTTTGCGGCGGCCTTCGCGGCGAGGGCCGGCGAGATCGATCTGTCCAAGGTCAACGATGAAACGCCGTTGACGGTCGGGTTGTTCAGCCAAATCGCCCAGCAGACTCTGCAGTCGATCGTCTGCATTCGCATTCATCCGAAGTTCAGCCAGGAGGACCTGGATAAGATCAAGAAGTTCAAGGATTTCAAGGACAATCCGGCCGATCACCTGGACGATCCGGATTTCCGCCGGTTCATGGAGCGGTACTACGATCCGGATCTGCGCGATCTCCACGATTTCTTCGACAACCCGGAGAGCCTGACAGCTTCGGCGGGCGCGGGGGTGATTTTCGACGCCGAGGGACACATTGTGACGAACAGCCACGTGATCGGCTCGGACGACTCGCGCGGCGATCTGGAGGTCGCGTTGTATGACGGGCGAACGTTTCATGGCAAGGACGTCGAGGTGGTGGCGGTCTCGGCGCTGGCGGACCTGGCCGTCCTGAAGATCGCGGCGGACAACCTGAAGCCGGCGCGGTTCGGCGACAGCAAGGCCACGAAGATCGGCGAGCCGGTGCTGGCCATCGGGCATCCGCTGGAATTCGAGAACACCGTTTCGGAGGGGATCATCAGCGCGGCCCACCGGCGGATCGAGAAGGCGATCATCGAGGACTATTTCCAAACGACGGCGATGATCAACCCGGGCAACAGCGGCGGGGCGCTGGTGAACATGCGCGGCGAGGTGATCGGCATCAATATCGCCATCGCCACGAACACGCAGCGCTGGCAGGGCATCGGGTTCGCCGCGCCGGCGCACATCGTGTCGGAGGTGGTCGGCAACCTGATCCGTTCGGGGCGCGAGGGGTTCGGATGGGTCGGCGTGCAGATGGTCCCCAGCGAGCCGCGCGACGAACGCCTGCGCTACCTGCGGTGGTTCGGTTTGGACAAGGGCGTGATCGTCGACTACGTCTTCCCCGGCAACCCGGCGGACGCGGCGGGGCTGCGGCAGTTCGACATCATCACGGCGATCGACGGCAAGCCGATCGACAGCAACGCGCAGTTCGTCGAGGCGGTGGCGCGCCGGCCGGTCAACGACATCGTGAAGCTGGACGTCAGGCGTCCGGGCGAAGAGGGAAAACTGGACAGTTTGACCATCAACGTCACGGTCGGCGATCGTCCCTCGAAATCGGAGTTGGACGCGCAGACGGAGGCGAACCGGAAACGCACGGACCTGATCGGCCCGGCGACCGCCCCCGACGCGAGCAAGCTCAAGGACAACCCGCTGGGCATCGAGGTCAGCGAGGGCGACAAGGGGCTGACCATCACCCAGGTCTTGCCGCGCTCGGCGGCGGAACGGGTCGACCTGCGGACGGGCGACGCGCTGCTGGAGGTCAACGGCCTTCCGACGCGGACGCGCAAGGACCTGGACAAGGCCTTGGGCGAGGTGGGCAAGCGCGCGGAGCACCTGATCCGCTTCGACCGCGGGGGGTTCGTGTTCTTCAAGCTGGCACCCGTGCCGGCGGCGGAATGAAGTGGGCGTCCAAAGAGTTCGGAGTGACGCCTTTAGGCGTTTGCTCGTGCGCGCTGAACGGCAACGGCTCAAGCCGTCGCCGCGAACGGAAGGCGTCCGTGGCGAGCTCGTAGTGTTCGAGCGTTCAGCCTGCTTCAGCAGGCTCCCCTTTGCCCCTCGCTCGACCCCGAGGCTCTCGACGGGCGGCTTCAGCCGGGGGGAAAGGAGCATCTAACACGGACAGCGCGCTTCAGCGCGGCTTCTCGGATCGGCTTCAGCCATAATGAGTTGTAAGGCCCTCCTCATTCTCTTGTTGCTCTCCGTCTGGGCGCTCGTTTCGGCCGGTCCTGTCGCGGGCGCCGTGTTGGGCCCGTGGGATGACACGCCGACGACGATCCCGAAATCGGCGATGGGCGCGCCGGCGTTGGCGTTGGCCTCGGCGCCATCCGCCGCCTTTTCCATCCGCGCCGAGGCGAGGGTCGAGCCGAAGCGCGAAACGTATCCGTCCAACCTTCCGCTGGATTACATCGTGGAGGCGCGCTGGCGGGGCGAGTTGGGCGCCGTCGCGGTCAAGACGCCCCAGAACCCGACGCTGGAGAACCTGGAGTGCGAGCGGACATCCGTGGCGAACCACACGCACCCGGAATCGGGCGAGGCCTCCGCGGAGTTTCGTTTCACGCTCAAGCCGGTCGCGCAAGGCGCGGCGCACGTGGGCGGCAGCGCGCTGGAATACTCGACCGGCCCGGAGAAAGCCGCCGCGGCGCTCCACGTGGACGGCGTGGATTTGATCATCGGGAAGCCGCAGCGCGATTGGCGGCGCATCGGCGCATGGGGCGGCGCCGGCGCGGCGGGAGTGGCGATCGTGGCGCTGGGCGGCCTTTTGTTCTTCCGGCGGGTTGCGCACAGGGAGCCCGAGGCCCCGCCGCCGCCGTCGCCGTTCGAGGCGCTCCGCGCGCAGGCGGCGGCGTTGGACCGGCATTTGATCGAAGGCGATGAAGCGGCGTTCTACGGCGAGGCGCGAGAGATCGCCTGCAAAGGCCTGGCGCTGGCCGGCCTGTTCGATCGCCGCTCGCCGACGGCCACGGAGTTCGCGCAGTGGCTGGACTCGCGCCCGGATGACGAGCGCGAGGCGTTGCGTCCGGCCCAGGCGGTGCTCGAACAGGCGGAGCGCGTGCGGTTTGCGGCCGCGCGCCCGACGGCGGATGAGAACCGCGCCGCGCGGAAAGATCTGGAGGCGGCGTTGAGCCGCCTGGAGAAAATTGCACCCAAAGAGGAAAGCGGAGAGGCGCGTAGTTCGTAGTGTGCGATCCTGGTCGTATAGGCCTTATGAGCCCTATTGGTTCTGTTCTCCAAACGAGGAGCGCCATCCCCTAACAGAAGGAGACCCATTAGACATGAATCAACCTGGCGTCATGGCGGCGGCGGCGCCCGCCCCCGACATCGAAGCGATCAACGCGCTCGTGAAAGAGGAAAGCCGCTTCGTCGACGCGCTGGTCGGCGAGATCGCGAAGGTCATCGTCGGACAGAAAGCGATGATCGAGCGGCTGTTGATCGGCATCCTGACGGGCGGCCACGTGCTGCTCGAAGGCGTGCCGGGGCTGGCCAAGACGCTGGCCGTCCGCACGCTGGCCGACGCGATTCAGGCGAAGTTCCAGCGCCTGCAATTCACCCCCGACCTGCTGCCGGCGGACCTGATCGGCACAATGATTTACAACCAGAAGGACGGAGCGTTCACGCCGAAGAAGGGGCCGATCTTCGCCAATTTGATCCTGGCCGATGAAATCAACCGCGCCCCGGCCAAGGTGCAAAGCGCTTTGCTCGAAGCGATGCAGGAGCGCCAGGTGACGATCAGCGACACGACGTTCCCGCTCGACGAGCCGTTCCTCGTTCTCGCCACGCAGAACCCGATCGAGCAGGAAGGCACTTACCCCCTGCCCGAAGCGCAAGTCGACCGGTTCATGTTGAAACTGAAGATCGACTACCCGTCGAAGCGCGAGGAGCGGGAGATCCTGGAGCGGATGGGCGCCAGCGTGCAGGACTTTCACGTGCAGCGGGTGATCACCCCGGAGGCGATCGTCAAGGCCCGCCGCGCCGTCGATGCGGTGTATATCGACGATAAGATCAAGAGTTATATTGTCGATCTGGTGTTCGCGACCCGCCTGCCCGCGCAATATAAGATCCCGGTGGAGCATTTCATTCAATATGGCGCCTCGCCCCGCGCAACCATTTACCTGGCGCGCGCGGCCAAGGCGCACGCCTTCCTGCGCCATCGCGGGCATGTGATACCTGATGACGTGAAAACCATCGGGCTCGACGTGTTGCGCCATCGGGTGATACTTACCTACGAAGCCGAGGCCGAAGAGGTCACGCCCGAGGACGTAGTGAAAGAGATATTCGATCGGGTGGAAGTGCCATGAGTAAGTTCGTAGTACGACCTTTAGGTCGTATTTATGGGGCGTATGAGACCTATAAGACTTATACGACCTAAAGGTCGCACTCCGAACTCAGGCCTTTCCACATTCATCAGCTATGAACACTCGCGACATACTGAAGAAGGTCCGCCGCATTGAGATCATGACGAACCGCATGGTCAACGAGATCATGGCGGGCGAGTATCATAGCGTCTTCAAAGGCCGCGGCATGGAATTCGACGAGGTGCGCGAATACCAGCCCGGCGACGACGTGCGGTTGATCGACTGGAACGTGACGGCGCGGACGGGCGCGCCGCATGTGAAGCGGTATGTCGAGGAGCGCGAGTTGACGGTCATGCTGGCGGTCGACGCCTCGTCGTCCAGCCAGTTTGGCTCGCGGGAGAAGATGAAGGGCGAGACGGCGGCGGAGATTTGCGCGGTGCTGGCCTTCTCGGCGATCAAGAACAACGACCAAGTCGGATTGATGATCTTCACCGACACGGTCGAAAAGTTCATCCCGCCGAAGAAGGGAAGCAAGCACGTCTTGCGCGTGATCCGCGAGTTGATCGGTTATGAGCCGCAAAGCCACAAAACCGACATCGCGGGGGCGCTGGAGCACTTGAATCGGGTGCTCCGGCGAAAGTCGGTGGTGTTCCTCGTCAGCGATTTTCTGACGGGCGATCTGGAGCGTCCGCTGAGCATCGCCAATCGGAGGCACGATTTGATCGCTGTCCCGATTGTCGATCCGCGCGAACTGGAATTGCCGTCGATTGGTTTCCTGGAATTGGAGGACGCGGAGACGGGCGAGACGATCCTGATCGACACAAGGAGCGCGGGATTTCGGCGGGAATTCTCCTCGCGCAGCAGGGGCGAGCAGCAAGGCTTGAGCGAGATGCTCAAGCGCCTGCGCATCGACGCCATCCACGTGCAAACAGGCGAGGATTACATTCAGCCGATGGTGCGGCTCTTCCGCCAACGGGCGAAGCGATATTGAGTAGATGGAGTCCCGCCTTTAGGCGGAGTTGTGCAATCGAGTCACAATCGCCATTTGATCCAATCCGCCTAAAGGCGGGACTCCATACATAAGAGGAAGAGAAGATGAATAGAACCACGCTTGGACTGTTGTGGGTCGCGGTGATCTTCTCGCTGGCGGCGGCGGCGGCGGGGATTGCGGTTCTCCTCCGAACGCCGACAGGCGCGGCAGCCGGCGGCGAGGCGCTGGAGCAACGGACCCAGCTGGCCAGCCACTTGGCGAACGAAGGGCTGCCGCAGGACGCGTTGGCCGAATACGACCTGGCCCTTCGCCTGGATTCGGCGCCGGCAAAGACAAAAGCCAACATGGCATACTTAGCTGGCAATCTCGCGTACGACGACCTGAAAGACTACACACGGGCGTTAGCTTACTATGAGCGCTCACTCTTCTACAACGCCACCCCCGAGACCGGCGTCAAGCGCAAGATGATGGAGCGCGTCGCCGAGTGCCAGGAGCGCATGGGCAAAACGCTCGACGCCAGCCAAACGCTGAGCAAGTCGACGTATCTCGCCGGCCAGGACACGCGGACCCCGAAGGGCGCGGTAGTGGCCAAGATCGGGGACCGGCAAATCACCATGGGAGAAATCGACGAAGCCATTCAACGCTTTCCCCCGGAGACGCAAAAGCAGTTCGCCGACCCAAAAGCCAAACGTGATTTCGCGCGCAACTACGTGGTGCAAGATTTGATCGTCGCCAAGGCCAAACGCATGGGCCTGCAAAACGACCCCGAGGTGCGCCGCGAGCTGGACGCCGCAGAGAAAGAGGTCCTTGCGCAGACGGTGTTCAACCGCGAAGTGGCGGAGAAGGCGACGGTCCAGCCGAGCGAAGTGGAGTTATATTACGAACAACATAAGGATATGTTCGTCCAGCCGCGGCGGACACGGGTCGCGCAAATGTTGTTGGATAGCCAGGAAGCCGTCGACGAGGCGGAAAAACAGTTGGCCGCCGGCGACGAGTTTACTTCGGCGACCGTCAGTTTGAGCCGAGACGCGGCGACCCGCGCCAAGGGCGGCGAATTGGGCTGGGTCTTTGAACGCGAGCCGCTCAGCGTGCCCGGAGTGAAGGGCGACAGCGCGGAAGCGGCGCGCGCGATTCTTGCATTGAATGTCGGTGAGGTGTCGAAGCCGATAAAGATGGAGGACGGCTGGCATTTGTTCAAGGCGTTGGAGAAACAAGAGGCGCAGACGGTGGAGTTTGAGAAGGTCAAGCCGATGGTCGAGTCGATGTTGCGCCGCGCTCACATGCAGGAGATGCAGCAGAAGATTGTTGAGGAACTGATGACCGCGGAGAAGGCGCAGGTCTTCGACGACGCGTTCGGCGCGAACCCGCCTGCCTCGGCGCCGGCGGAGGGAAATGAGGCGAAAGGGAATTTGTAGACACGGACGGGCACGAACGGACACGGACTCGGCGAGATAGGGACGAAGACTAGGACAGAGACATAGAAGATATGGTCGTGGGTTATCGAAAGGCGGTTGTGAGGCCAGGGCTGTTGCGCCGGTATGGGAGAATCGGCGGCGGGGCGATCTTCGTCCTGCAACTCCTTATTCCCTTCTTTCTCTCGGGCTCTCTTTCGGCCGACACGCCGCCGCCAATCGTGATTTCGGCGACGGTGGACCGCGGCGAGATCTTCATCGGCGATCAGATTGACTATCGCGTCACGGTGGAGTGGGACCCGAAGGCGATCCAGTTCGAGCGCATCGAGCCGAACCCGAAGCTGGGCGTGTTCGAGATCGTTGACTACAAATTGATCGACGACCGCCCCCTCTCCCCCACCCGGCGAATCAAGACCTGGAAGCTGATTCTCTCCACGTTCGAGACGGGCGACTTCGAGATCCCGCCCTTCGCCGTGAAGTACAGGAACGCCGAGGGACAGGACGTCGAAGGCCAGACGCAGCCGATCCAGATCCGCGTGAAGAGCGCGCTGGACACGGCGGCGACCTCGCGCGACGTGAAGCCGCTGAAGGCCCCGGCGTCCATCGCGCCCAATCCGAAATACCAGCGGCGGCTCGTGGCCTTCGCCGCGGCGGCGATCGTCTTGCTGGCGTTGGTCGCGGCATGGCTCGTGTGGCGGCGCCGGCGGAGCGCGCGCGGCGAGGAAGTGTGGATTCCGCCGAAGCCGATTGAGGAACTCGCGTTCGACGACTTGGATGCGCTGGAGCGCGAGGGCTTGGCGGCGCGTGGAGAAGTCAAGGCTTACTATTCGCGCCTGTCGGAGATCCTGCGCATCTATCTGGGGCGGCGTTTTGCCATTCTTGCCATCGACATGACCAGCGTCGAACTGCTCGACGCGCTGGCGCGGCGCGACGAAATTCAGCCGGCGTATTCGGCGCTCTCGCTCTTCTGCGACGAGGCGGACATGGCCAAGTTCGCGAAGTGGCGGGCGAATGAGGAGCGCTGCCGCCAGTCCATGGACGCGGTTCGTTTCATCATTCGCGAGACG
>JAPLSS010000291.1 GCA_026398515.1 Candidatus Sumerlaeota bacterium
GTCCTCCGCGCTTTGGCCCTGGTAGGCGAATTCCCAATCGTGAATGATGCCCGCCCCGTTGGTGGCCAGATGGGTCAGCCATCCCCGCTCCATCAGGCGAATCAACACCGGCGCCAGCCCGTTCTTGATCGTGTGCGCGCCGAAACTCAGCATGACGGGTCGGCGGTCGCGCTGCGCTTGGCGGATGCGTTCCGCCGCTTCGTGGATGACCTCGCGCGTCGGGTCCGGCAAGTGGCGCGGTTTTCGCGTGGGCGGAACATGATCCTTCTCGATGGCGGTTTTGTTCTTTCGCGACGAAAGCGGCTTCATCTTGACTCGGAACCGATCGAGTTGCGCATATGGCATGGGGAGTGTCCTCTTCCGCGTACCGTTGTGAATTCCTGGCGCGACCTTCAGATTGAGGCGGTTGCTGAGGCTCCATACGATCCATTGGACCCATCGGACGCAATGGACTTGTTGGACCCATGCGACCCAAAGGTCGCACTGCGAACTCACGGCGCGTAGTCCTTGCTCGTTTCCGGCGCGATGACCGGAAGGATCAGCCGCGAGGCGTGGTCCGCCGACACGTGCACCTTGTCATGCGCCACGGGAGCATTGTCATACGAATTCACCGGCTCATACGAGTTCGGGTGAACCTCGTAGCGCGGCGCGTTGCTGCCGGCGACGTGGACGGCGATGCGATGGCCCTTGTTGAACGCCAGCGCCGTGCTAAATAAGTCGATACTTAGCTTATATATCTTGCCTTTCTCCAAGGGCGCCGGCTCATCGAAGCCATTCCAATAGCGCGCCATGATGGCCGAATCGAGTGTCAACGCTTCGTAGCCATCCGGATACATATCAATGAACTTCGCCATGAACGTGGTGTCCGGCACGTCGGTGTCGATATATAACTCGACGGCGACTCGGCCGGTGATCTCCAGCGGCTCCGCCAGCGGCTCGGTTACAAAGCGCAATATATCCTTCCGGTCCTTCAGCGGTCGCTGGTCCATCGGCCCCTGCCCCGGCCCCAACGCCGTGCCGCCGATGGTCGGAACGGGGTCTTTCGGATCATAAGCAAAGGAAAGCGCCGCGTTCTTCTCCTTTGGCGCCTGAGTCTGTAAGCCGCCGTCCGTGGTGAAGTAATACGACGTGGGCGTGCTGGGGACCGGCCAACGTTCCGTCTGTTTCCACCGGTTGCCTGGCGCGGCGGGGTCGTTCACGTCGCCCATGAGGAAGTAGCGGAGCGGCGGCGTGTCCATGACGCGATTGTCTACGCCCTTGAGCCAGTGGTCGAACCACTCCATGCCCCCCGAGGCCGGCAGGCCGTGTTCGGGATAGGTAAATCCCGCCAGGATCTGACCGTGCCCCTTGGCCATGATGGTCAGGCGGTTGTTGCTGTTGTTCAACTCCACGAAGTCATCGAGCGCCCCCTGGCAGAATATGTCATACCAGCCGTCGCTGTCGAAGAGCGCGACACGCGACGGAGAGCCTGCCACGGGCTGCGACGCCGGCGCATGGCCCGGGGCGAACGTGCGCGGCTTCGGCCATTCCTGGACCTCGGCGCCGCGGCTTTCCATCCACTTGTCGCTCAACCCCGCCCGCACCACCCCGCCGTTGAAGCGCGAGACATGAGTGGCGCGCCCGGCGGCCACGCTCGTCACCGCCGCGACCAAATGCGGGGGAGCGGCCAACACGGCCGCCTTGGCCGCGATGCCCGGCCCGGAGCCGCCCGTCACGCCAATCTTGCCGTCGCACCACGGCTGGGCGGCGGCCCATTCCACCGTGTCGTAGCCGTCGTTGGTCTGCGCGTCGGGGTCGGCGAACCGGCCTTCCGAATCGAACAGGCCGCGCCAATCCTGGATCACGAAGGCGTAGCCGCGGCTCGTGTAGTTCCGCGCCTTGCCCCATTGCTTTTCCGCTTTCCGGTTGTACGGGGTCCGGGTCACGACCGCCGGCCATGGCCCATCGCCCTTGGGCAAGTAGACGTCGGTGGCTAAGTGGACGCCATCGCGCATCGGAATCATGTCGGTCTTGTGCGGCGGAGCTCCTTCGGAGGAGGCGGCCGGCTCGCTGGTCGGGATCAGAGTCTCTTCTTCGTCGACGTTCTTTGCCTTCTGACCGCCCATCTTCGCCGCTCCTTTGGCCGCTCCTTTCGCCGCCCCCAGACCCGGCAGCGCTCCGGACCCCTGCATCTTCTCCATATAGGCCTGCGCCTCCGGGAGGCTGAGAATGCCATCCTTATTTGCATCGGCATCGGGGAATCGCTTCAACCATTTCTGGAGACGCGCCTCCATGTCCGACTTCGCCGGCGCGGACGCCGGCGCCGCCCAAGCCGCAGGCGCGCCGATTGACAGGCCCAACAGCCATACCGAAGCCACGAAACCGACGAGCGAGAACCAATGAAGGCGATTCATTGGCATTATCCTTCTTGGATTGCTGATGTTTGTCCGGAAGACCGTCAGTCCGCAATGCGCTCGAGGTCAGCTGACCTTCGGCAAGGCGGAGTCCGCCGCGGTGTGCGCCAAATTCCCGGCCATCGGCTGGCCTTCCAGGTATAGGGTGTCATAGCTCAAATCCACCCCGCCGGGCCATTCGACAGAGCCGGCTACCACACGCGCCCCCCGGCATGCTGCTCGGTTCTGGAGGCGAACGAAAACGCCTCGCTGGAGGTAGGGCTTGACGTCGAATATCCGTCGTTCGCCGTTCTCGAACACCACCTCAAGCCGGTAATCATCCAGCGGATGAACCTGATCCACATAGGGATTCATGGATGCCTCCTACTTCAGCGGCTCAACCTTGAACACTTCAGTATGGCGCGCAGGATAAGCTTGCGACAAGCGCAAACGCGCCCAGGAGCCCCCGTCGCTCTTCCGAAAATGAGTTTGAGTTCGTAGTCCCGCCTTCAGGCGGTCTAGCGGTTTCCCGGGCCGAATGAATTGCGCGAAGACCGCCTAAAGGCGGGACTACGAACTCAAGGCGCCTCCATTGTTATGCCTTTCCGGGTGAACTGAAGGCTCTGAAGTTGCTGTCCCCAAATCTGCGGATCGCGCTGGAACCTGCTCGCGCTCTTTGTTCGCGGCGAATCGTCTCTCGATCTTGAGTCCGAAGCCCAATAGAAGAACAACGACCATGAAAAACAGACACATCCAAGCCCCTGCCCGGTGCAGATTCGAGACTGACGCGGGATCGAATTCGACGTCATGCATCCAATCCACATAGGTATCTAACGCGAAGGATACAAGAATGAAACCGAGAACCAGCCACAATAAGAGAATCCCGCATACGTGTGTCGCCCAGATCGGTTGGCGTCTGCTTCGCCAGCCGACGACCGCCGCCCCCAATTGAGGAACGCCGTGCTCCAAACAGTGCCGCAGAAATGTTACAACCGTGTTCGTTATCGCGCTCGTGGAGATAACAATCACTTCCGCGCAGACAACGGCGACTATATACCACCGCAAAAGACGGATCTGCTCGCTCGACAGAAGCGGCTTTCGCTTGGAACTGACCTTCGACGGTGGCATGGTCACGACTCTCCTCTGGCTTCCGGCATGTTGGACTATTCCTGCTTCGCCAGGTACCCCAAGCCGACCAGGAACGCGTCGCTCTTCTGGATCGTGTCGCTCTTGTCGGGCTCCTTGTTGAAGAAACTGTGCTTCCGCCCTTCGTACGGCACGATCTCGCAGCGGTTGCCCGTCTCCTGCATCTTCTTTTGGAAGCGCAGGACCGTCTCGAACGGCACGGTGGTGTCGGCCGTCCCGTGGAAGATGATCGCCGGTGGCGCGTCCTTGCCGACGTGGTCGAGCGGGGAGATCTCCTTGACCAGCGCGACGCCTTCCTCGCCCCCCTTCTGCCTGGCCTTCTCCTCCGTGACTTCCACACCCGGATTGAACAGCACGAGAGCATTCGGAACGCAGCTGATCTTCAGATCGTCATCAGGGTCGTCGTGCTTTTCGATGAACGCCGCAAACACCGCGATAAAGCCGCCGGCCGAACCGCCGCCCACCGCAAGGCGATCGGGATCGACGCCCAACTCTTCCGCGTGGGCGCGAACCCAGCGGATCGCCGATTTGCCATCCATGCAACTGTCGAGCACGTTGGCGTTCTGCTGCCCCTTCAAGCGATAGGCGGCGGTGATGGCGACCATGCCGCGCGCGGAGAAATGCTTGCACTGGTCAATATAGCTGGACGGATCGCCTGAGATGAAGGCGCCGCCATGAAAGAAGAGGACCGCCGGCCTTCGCTCCCCCGACTTCCGGTCCGCCGGCGAGAAGACGTAGAGGCGCAGCTCCATGTCGCCGACCTTCTTGTATACGTAGTCGACGGCGCCGCTGCTCGTCAGTTTTTCCCGTCCTGCTCCCGCGCTCGGCCGGGAGCTGGGAGAGCGCTTGCCCGCGGCCTTGGCCGGCGCGGATGCCGGCTCGCTCGTCGGTTGAGCCGAAAAAACCGCCGACGCAAGCGCAAAGACGAGGACGGAGGCGAATGCCAACGGCCCCCACAGCCTCCGCCTTGGTCCCGCTTTCCACGCCAACGGAATCGCCACTTTCAGACCCTCCTTCCTCGGAGCAGTTTCCCATGCCGTCTCGCGGCACTCCGAAACGAACGCATATCGGGAGTACGGAGCACATGATCTCGCCCTCCCGCAAAGGAGCCGCCTACCGCAGGGGGCGGCTCTCAGACTTTTCGCATCCGTCGCGCCCAATCGGCCTTCTGCCACCACACGGCCGCGGGCGGGGGGCTGGGGCGCGTCTTCTCGCACGGCTTGGCCGGCAGGCGTTCGCCCAGAAACTCCTCCAGCCGCGCCCGATATTCCGCGGCCACGTCCGGCCGTTCCGCCGCCAGATTCCGCGTCTCGCCCGCGTCCGCCGCCAGATCAAACAGATGCTCGTTCAGGTCCAGCCTCATGTAATCGCACGAATAGGCGCTCTCCAGCGTGCGCACCGAAGCCGTCGTCGGCGCCTGGCCGTAGCCCGACCAGCCGGAGACGATGAAATCGCGCAGGCTCTCCGTTTCCCCGCGCACCAGCGGCATGAAATCCATCCCCTCGACGGCCGGCCCCCGGACGCCGAGCAGGCCGATCAGCGTCGGAAACAGGTCGCAACTCTGGATCAGGCCCATGACGCGCTTGCCCGCGTGCTCGCGCCCCGGGAACCGCAGACTGCACGCCACCTCGTGGTTATGCCGGTAATGATTGCGATGGACCCCCTTGCGGAAGCTGCCGTGGTCCATCAGTTCGGTCCCGTGATCCGACGTCAGAACGACCAGCGTGTCGTCGGCCAGGCGCAAGTCCTCCAGGGCGGCGAGCAGCCGTCCGATCTGCTTGTCCACGAACGTGATCTCGCCGTAGTAGAGCGCGACGTGGCGGCGGATCGCCTTCTCGTTCCGTTCCGGCCCCACGTCCAGGATCGGCTCCCAGTTTTCGTCCCAGTCCGGCGCATAGAGATCGGCGTAGGCGCGCGGCGGGTCCCACGGCTCGTGCGGGTCGAAACTGTCAACCCACAGGAAGAAGGGCCGATTGTCCCGATTGTCCTCCAGAAAGCGAATGGCGGAAGAAAAGACTTTCGCCGGGAGCCAGTCCTCCTCGCCGCGGCGGCCCTGCACGTTCAACAGATACTGGATCGCCATCGCGCCCGGCTTGCGGCCCGGCGGCGTGAACCGCTCGGGATGAATCGCGCTCATCGGCCCGGAGCGGTAGTTGTCGTCCTCCTGCCCGCGGATGAAATCCCAGGAGCCCATGCCGCGCGTGTAATTTACCGTCGGCTTGAACATGTGAAACGTGTCGGACGCCAGCCCCGTGGCGAAGCCGTTCTCCAACAGGAGCTCCGCCAGCGTCGGCCATTCCGGTGGGATCTTGTGCCACCCCGGGCTGATCGGCCACAGGCCGCGCGTGTCATAATCGCGGACGAAGGGAAACGCCCGCATGCCCGTGCACATCGTGATGCGGTGCTGGAGGGTCGGCTGGGCGCATCCGAAGGCGTTCTCGAACAACACGCCTTCGCGCGCCAGCCGACCCATGTTCGGCGTCTGAATGACGGGGTTTCGGTTGAGAGCGCCGATGCAGTCCGCGCGAAAAGTGTCCAGGCAAATCAGGACGACGTTCATCGAAGCCAGGACCTCCCAGGAGGGTCAGAAACGTCGATTCTGTCAGATCGCGGCGAGAACTCGCAAGGGGAGAACGCGGACGAAAAGAAGGCGCCGGAGAGAGCCTCGCGGCTTCCCCGGCGCGTCATGGCATCGTCTGGCTTCTCTGCTCGAACTCAAGTGCCCGGCACGGTGAACTGGCCTTTATTCGTCCGGATGATCCATCCCATCGACGTCGTCCCGTTCGTCGGGTCGTAGCTGGAACACGTGTCGGTATCGTAGGTCGGGAGATCGCCGTTCAGGATTTGATTAAGGTTCCCCGACTCGTTGCGCATCGGGCCGACGGAGCGCAACGCCCATCGATACCCGCGGGTCCAGGCTACGAAGAAATCGTTGTTCTTGCTCTGCCCCGCGGGGTTGAAGCAGCGGTCGAACGTCTGAAGGACATAGGCGTATCGGTAGATAAAGGCCGGAGGCGCGGTCTTTGAATAACTCATGGCGCCCTTCTCCTTGAACGGGTCCACCGGCATCGAGCTCATGTAAGCCACGGGCGTGGTCAGCTTGGAAAGGACCAAGACGCGCTGGGTTTCAAGGAAAAGGTTATTGAACGTGGTCCAGCCGCAGCAGCTGTTCTTCGCCATCTCGCCCACCCCCAGCGGCGGGCGATTATAATCCGTCGCGTACGACTCAATCGCCGTGGCGATGGAGCGCATGTCGGCCTTGGCCCGCGAGACCTTCGAGCGCACTTGCGCCTCCAGGAAGTTGGGCACGGCGATGGCCGCCAGGATCGCGATGATCGCTACGACGATCAACAGCTCGATCAGGGTAAACGCGCGTTTCTTCATCTCTCTCTCCTCCCTTAGGAATTCAGCGTTGTCTTATGTGCAAAGCCCCCGATGAAAACCACTTTTATCATGGCGCATTCCGACAGGAAAGGCAAGAAAAGTCTTCAGAGGCTTTTCAGGGAGGGCGCATCCTGTAGTGTAACTCCGCTCGCGGATTCCGGCACGCCGTGAGGTGGATTGTCGCCCCGAAGGGGCCGACAGCCTGCGGTGAGCCAGCCGAACCCGCGCGTAGCCGGGGGCGCCGACGAAGTCAAGCCCCCGGACCGCGCCCCCAGGCCCCGAGCCCCGCCAGGGGCGACAGAGGCCCTGGCGCCTTGCTCTGCCGTCCGTTCAGGGCTCCCCCAACGCGAACCGACTGCCGGGGGCTTGTCTTCGCTTGCGCCCCCGGCCACGCGCCGGCGCCCCCCGCGGGGCGAAGAGGACATGAGCCGTCGAATCGTGTCGCATTCTTCCGAAGAGCGCAACGGACGAGACGCATCCGCTACCATGCGGGATGCGCCCCCTTCCTGCGCCGGACCTGCTTTTTCTTCTTGCGCTTTCTCGCGGGATTTGGGTATTCAGGTATCTAGGCCGCTGGCATATCGGGCCATTCTCTCCCAAAAGCGATTCCCATGAACAGACTGGCGTGGTGCGTCCTCGCGGCTATTGCGCTTGTCCAGCGCTCCTGGCCCGCGGCAATCGATGTGCCTACGTGGCAAGTGAACGACGCCTGGGATTTCTCGAACACCTACACGCTGCTCTCGAACGATCCACAGGCGCAGGCGTCCATCAACCTGGTCGAAACATATACCTCGACGGTTCAGGAGATTCTCACTGAGTCCACTCCGAGCAGCGGCACGCTGGAGACCTATCGCCTGGTCCGCTCCAATGGCAAAGTCACCGGCAGCGGACAGGTGACGGCCTCCGGCATCCCGTTTAACGTCCGTATGGCGCCGACGGGCTCGACCGACACCGGCGAACTGCGGCGTTGGAGCTCCGATCTGTCGCTGGTCCAAGAGGAGTTTCACATCAAAGGCGACGTGCAAGCGCAGGTGTTGATCTGGGTCACGGTGGCGACGATCCAGGTCGATTGGCTCACGACAACCAGCCTCCCCGCCGAAGACTCGGACTTCCCCTTGGGCCCCACGGGAGAGACCTGGGACTTCCAGGCCACGCTCTATACCAAGGTTGCCTACAAGGTCCAGTTCTACGACAGCATCCTTTGGGCGATTATCGGCGGGAAGCCGGCGGATGTCGTGGCGACGGTTTACGATACCCGCCCATTGGCGTGCCTGTACACGCTCACGGGGCCCGATCCGCTTCCTACGGCGGCGGATGCCGTGAAATATGGCAACGCCACGGTGGAAACCGACTGGTACAGCCCATCGGCCAAACAGATGGCAAAACGCTATATCGAAGGCTTCTACGTGGATGACGCCCATACCCTTGGCTTCTCCGATGCCGTGCTCCAGGTAACGGCATCGCACGTCCAGGCCGATGCAGCAATCACTTCTCTTGCCTTCACGCCCCCGCGGCCTCCCCGCGGTCAGGCCTTTCAACTCTCGGGCAGGGGGAATCCCAACGCGCCGGTAACGGCGAAGATACTCGGCGAAGGCGGCGTCGGCAATGAGGCGTCGACCACCTCCAATGCCAGCGGAGACTTCACGGTCGACCTGCTGGCGCCCGGCCACGACGATACCACGCCCGCCAGCGCCGACGCAGGCTCGTTCGGCGTGGAGGTCGCAGTAACGGGCCAGGGCCGCAAGATGGTCACTCTGCAGACCCAGCTCTTTTCCGCCGTCGAGGATTGGCGGCAGTATTAGCCCGGCGCGGGAGGCTCCGCGGGGCGTTCGGCCTTGGGCAGAAAGGCCAGCAGCACGAGAAATCCCGCCATCAACGTCACCGGGTATTGGTACCGCTGGTTCTGCGCCTGGGCCGCCAGGAACAGGCTGAGCGTGTTGAGAAACGCCGGCAGAAACGGAGGGAGAAAGCGAACGTCGCGGCGCCGAATCGCCACCGCCCCCGCCGCCGCCACGATCGCCCAGAACGCCAACGCCGGACGCCAAACCAGCCAGATCCAGCGCGGCTCGGTCGTCGTCTCCAGCAGGCGAGCCAGCCAATCGCTCAGCATCGTGTGCCAAGGTGTTGTCTTCAGCCCGTACCGCGTTTTGTACACGTTGTTCTGAATGCCGGCGCAGTAGGTCTCGATCGGCTCTTCGTCCGTCCGCGGCTGCGGAATCCAGTGGAGGCGCCGGCTCGTAACCAGCCGATAGGCGATCGCGTGCAGAGGGTATCGCGGCCAGGAAGCGCAGCATGAACGCGCGCAGCCGCGGCAGGTCCTCCTGCGCGTAGACGTCATCGAACGCCGAATAGCCCGCGTCACGGGCGTTGACCCGCTCGAGCTCCCCGCAATCCCGCCCGCCGGCCGGCGTGTCACGTCCACCGCGACGTCCACGCGGGAACGTCCCAGCCCGATCGACAGCGGAAGGGCAAGCGCGAAGGAGAGAACCCAGAGAATCCGGGCGCTCCTGGATGGGACAAGCCATCGGAGGATGCGATTGAAATGCGACGAGGCGAACACCTTGACCGTGGTCTGTTGACGCCGTCCGCCCCATTCGGCTTAGTACGCCCCTCCACCGCTTGCTTGAGCCATTATCGCGGAAGCTCGGCCCCCGAACGAGGACCCAAAAACTCGTCTCCATTGTAGTGAATCAGGTGCGTGGGATTCTCAGCGATCCAAACTTCCGTTTCCCAGGCTATCTCTCGAAGCCATTTCCGAAAGTCCGCGAACGTGAGGAACGCCGAGACGTAGACTCGGCCGGCCGGACAGTCCTTAAGGAATTCCTCGAGCTCGTAGTGGCGTTTGGCGGTCACAGGGCCATGAGCCGTAGCTGCCTCAATCAGATAAAGCCAGTTTCGCTGTGAATCAAACAGAACGACATCCGGAAGTTTCTCGTGCGCGGTCATGGGCACGCCCAAAGACGCCAAAGCCGGCGCATCCACGTAGAACATCTTCTTGGCCGTATCCCCGAGGTACAGAAGCGCGGCGCCAGGCGCGAATATCTTTGCGAACTCCTCTATAATCCGCACCTGCAGTTCATTGTGCTTGCCCGGCGAGAGATCCAACACCGTGCCATTCGACACCCTCACGGGGACTCTACTACCTTGACCATCTCTTTTTGATAGGTTAACCTTTGTCCATGAACGCTCCCGTTCCTGTTGTGAAGATTCCTGTCGATGGGGTGGCCGCTCATGGAGAAGATGTATGTGGTGGAGTTGACCGCCGACGAGCGTCAAGACC
>JAPLSS010000872.1 GCA_026398515.1 Candidatus Sumerlaeota bacterium
ACCTCGCCAGTTGTTCCACTTCGGCATCATGGGCGCCGTCTACGCCAGGGAGTTGTTTCACGTGGAGCGGCCGGCCATCGGCTTGTTGTCCATCGGCGAGGAAGAGACCAAGGGCAACGCGCTGACCGCCGCCGCGTACGATTTGTTCCAGAGCTCCGACCTGAATTTTGTCGGCAACGTCGAAGGGCGCGACATCCTCAACGGCAAAGCCGACGTGGTCGTCTGTGACGGCTTCATCGGAAACGTGGTGCTGAAGTTCGGCGAGGCCCTGGCGCTGCACATCTTCTCGCAGATCAAGAGCCGCCTGAAGAAGAGTTGGATCGCGTCGCTGGCGGCGCTGGCCATCATGCCGACGCTGCGGCGGTTCAAGGCCGAGGTCGACCCCGACGAGTTCGGCGGCGCGCCGCTCTTGGGGGTCAAGGGCATCTGCATCATCTGCCACGGCGGGGCGCCGCCCAGAGCGGTCATGAACGCCATTCGGCTGGCCGGCGATTTCGCGGCCCATCGCATGAACCAGCGCATCGTCGAGGAAATCGCCGCCCACGCCCCCTCCCTCGCCCCTCTGCCCGCCCCGTCCGAAGCGGCGCACGCGTGACGTCGCGGCCTGGTTTGGAAGGGCCGTTGGAATGGCGCGGCGATCCGAATCAGCTTGAATTTGGTTCCGCTGGGCCTTATAAGCCCTTGGATCGTGCCGGGATGGCGGAATTGGCAGACGCGCATGGTTGAGGGCCATGTGGGGTCACACCTGTCCGGGTTCAAGTCCCGGTCCCGGCACCAAGATCCGTCTGGAGTCGCATGGCAGGAAGCCCGCCGAGAGGCGGGTTTTTCATTCGCGCGCGCCAGGAAACAAGCCCAACGGAGGATGAGATGAACCGCCGAGTCTTTGTCCCTGTTGTTCCCATCGCTCTTGCGTGGGGGCTTTTCTCGCCGTTGCGAGCCCATGCCGCGGAGGTTCCCGAGGGGTTCGTCTCCCTCTTCAACGGCAAGGACCTGACCGGCTGGAAGATCCCGGAAGGCGACAACGGGCACTGGAAGGTCGCCGACGGCGTCATCGACTACGACGCGTTGAGCGAGGCCAAGGGCGACAAGAGCCTGTGGTCCGAGAAGGAATTCGGCGATTTCGTTCTGAAGGTCGACTGGCGGTTCCCGAAGACCTTGGGCGACCTGCGGATGTTCCTCATCCAGCCCGACGGCACGTACAAGAAAGACGAGAACGGCAAGGACATCGTCATCTACCGGCCGGCGGCCGATTCCGGCATTTACCTGCGCGGCTCGAAGAAGGCCCAGTTGAACATCTGGTGTTGGCCCTGCGGATCGGGCGAAGTCTGGGGCTACCGCGTGGATGCGAAGACGCCGCCCGAGACGCGCGCCGCGTGCACGCCGAAACTGTGCGCGGACAACCCCGTCGGCGAATGGAACACCTTCGAGGTCACGATGAAAGGCGACCGGCTGAACGTCCTCCTCAACGGCAAGAAGGTGATCGTCGACGCCCCGTTGCCCGGAATCCCGCCGAACGGGCCCATCGCTCTCCAACACCACGGCGGCATGGGCGCCGACGGCAAACTGAAGCCGAATTCCAGCGTCGTGCAGTTCCGCAACATCTTCCTCAAGGAACTCGGCGAGCAGGAATAGCCCGCCAAGAGGGACGGCAGGCGCAAACGAAGCATGGAAAGACTCCTGCGGTGAAGATCGGCTTGGCCACCCTCGGCTGCGACAAGA
>JAPLSS010000540.1 GCA_026398515.1 Candidatus Sumerlaeota bacterium
CCAGACGATCATCTCCGGAATGGGAGAATTGCATCTGGAGGTGTTGGTTGAGCGACTGAAACGCGAGTTTCGCCTCGAGGCCAACGTCGGGCGGCCGCAGGTCTCGTATCGCGAGACGGTGAGCGGCAAGGCGCAGGCCGAGGGGCGGTTCGTGCGCCAGAGCGGCGGGCGCGGCCAATACGGCCACTGCGCGCTGCGGGTCGAATCGCGGCCGCCGGGCTCGGGGTTCGAGTTCGACAACGAGATCGCCGGCGGCAAGATCCCGCGCGAGTACATCCCCGCCATCGAGAAGGGCGTCATCGATGCGATGAACTCCGGCGTGCTGGCCGGCTATCCCGTCGTCGATGTCAAGGTCACGGTTTTCGACGGCTCGTTCCATCCCGTCGACTCCAGCGAATTGGCGTTTAAGATCGCGGGGTCCATCGCCTTCAAGGCCGCCGCCGGCAAGTGCAACCCCGTCTTGCTGGAGCCGATCATGGCCCTGGAGATCGTCACGCCGAACGACTACTTGGGCGACGTGCTGGGGCAGATTCAGTCGAAGCGCGCGCGCGTCGAAGAGATCGCCCCCCGCGGCGCGGCGCAGGTCGTCCATTGCAAGGCGCCGCTGGGCGAGATGTTCGGCTACGCCACCGACCTGCGCAGCCAGACCCAGGGCCGGGCCACGTACACCATGCAGTTCCACCACTACGAGGCCGCGCCCGACTTCATCGTCGAACAAATTCTCGGCCATCCGCTGCATGTAAAGTAAGAAACACTTTATTTGAAGGTCCATCGAACGGCTGGCTCGCTGCGCGCATCGGCCCTGGGCAACCCACGCCCCAACGATGCGCGACTCGTTCCGGGGCGGACGCGCCGTCGCCGCCGCGTCCTCCGCCGCGCCTCAGCTCGTGGCCCGTTTTTCCACCCCGATCGTTAAATCGCCAGCGAAGGCGCTCACGATGACAGGACCGCCAACCATTGCTTGTCCCTTGACAGGCGGCGAGCGGTGTTGTACGCTTATGTACGAAATCAGCGCCGGAGAGACAACCTATGCGAACGGCGACTTTTACGGAACTGCGACAACACGCCAAGACGTACTTCGACGCCGTTGAGGACGGGGAGGCGATTCGCGTTCTGCGCCATGGCAAACCGGTGGCCGACATCGTGCCGGTCGCGGGCGCAAGACGAACCCCTTTCTGGAAACGGCCCGCCCTCAGGTTGCGCATTCCCGGGGCCTCGCTGAGCAAGGCGGTCATCCGGGAGAGGGAGGAGTCTGACCGGTGAGGGTTTTCATTGATTCGTCCGCCTTGGCGAAGCTCTACATCGAGGAGGCCGGCAGCGCCGAGACGGAAACAACCCTGCGCGGGGCAACCGTTCTGGGCGTTAGCGCGCTTTGTGTTCCCGAGGTCGTCTCCGCGATGAACCGGCGGCGACGCGAGGCAAGGCTGGCCAAGGGCCAATATGGTTCCGCGAAGGATCGATTTCTGGACGACATGGGCGACGCGGACGTTCTGCCTCTGTCGTCCTCGATCGTGGATCGATCCATAGCGATCCTCGAGAGGAACGCGCTGCGGGCATCGGACGCCGTCCATATCGCCAGCGCCCTGGACTGGCGTTGCGATCTCTTCGTTTCCGGGGACGCGCGGCAGATCGCCGCGGCCGGGAAGGCCGGTCTCAAGACTCGCAAAGTCTGAGAGCCGCGGCGGAGGCAATTTGCACGCAACCACCCGAGATGAAGCGCCGCTGGAGGTGGTCCAGGAGAATCACAATCATGGGATTGCTGTCCACTCATTGGCCGCGATACGTGTGGGACGCTGAGGGGGTTGCCCGTGTGCGCGGCAGCCGCGAAACGGTCCGGATTCGGTGGGATGATCTTCTGAGCGTCCACACGTGGAAGAACCAACACGGGGAGTGGCTGGCGCTGTCGTCGGACAAGACGCGGCTCCAGTTTGCCGTCTCCAGACGCTACCGAGCCCTGCGCGACGAGGCCCGCCGGCGGTTGGCGGCGAAGGAAGAGGCGTTGGCCGAAGAAAAAGAAATCGTCTTCCAATATCCCACGACAATTCTCCGCTCGGAGCGCCAGCAGTGTCTCATAGGCCTGGTTCTCACCGTGACCGCCCTCATCTTGATTTCCGTCGATATCTGGAGCCACATTCTGGTCGAAGACTGGTTCCAACATCCAATCGACCGTGCGACCCTGGCCTTGCTTGTCGTGCTGCTCACTCTGCCCGCGCTTCTGGCGATCCCGCTGGCGGCGATCTTCATCCAACTATTCCGCCGCTGGCGAATGTTGAAGCGCGCATCCGAGGTGATCCTAACGCGAGGCGAGCTGGTCGTTCCCGCGCCTTTATCGCGGAAGGAGTATTATCTCTTTAGCGACATCAAGGCCGTGGCCCAATCGCCATGGGACCGATCGACTCGCATCATCTTCCGTTCGGCCGCCCCGCTGACCTTCTACCCCAAGCTCTCCTATTGGGACCTGTTCAACCGCGCGCTTCGGGAAAGGCTTGCCGCCGGCGGTTATCCGTACGAGGACCTGAAGCTGAAGATCAATTGGGTCTTCCTGGCGGCCCGCTGCGTTCTCTACGCGGCGCTTCTCTATTGGGGCTATCGGGCGTTGTTGCGGTGGGTGAACACGCCTTGAGTGGCGGAGCCTTTCCAGCCTGCGCGTCTTCGCGTGGCCGGCAAAACAACGCGCAGGCTGGAAAGCCTGCGACACTCGCCACGTGCCACTCGCCACGTGCCACTCGCCACCTGCTACTCGCCACTCCTCGCTTTTCTTCTTGCAAAACAGGGCCAACGCCCGTTTCCTCACACTCTGCGGCATCATTCCAAAACCTTCGAGATATTTCGCATCGAGAGGGGGACCCATGAACCTTGCGCTGATCGCGCTGGACACCCTGCGCGCCGACCATCTGGGCTGTTACGGCTATCACCGCGACACCTCGCCGTTCCTCGATTCGTTCGCCCGGCGCGGCGTCCTGTTTGAACGCTATTTCGCCACCACCATCCCGACCCACCCGTCGTTCACCACCGTGTTCACCGGCATGGACGCCTTCGGCCACCAGATCACCAACGTCCAGGGCGACAACGAGTTGTCGCCGGACATCCCCGTCCTCGCCGAGGTCCTGCGCGACGCCGGCTTCCAGACCGCCGCCGTCGACACGATGGGCCGCTGGATGTCGCGCGGGTTCCAGGTCTATGAGAACCCCAAGTACAATTTCTTCGGCGAACCCTCGTACGACTGCGGCTACGGGCGCCGGCGCAAGGACAAGAACTTCGGCGCGGCGATCACGCGAAAGGCGCGCGAAGTCCTCGCCGGGATCGACAAGAGCAAGCCGTTCTTCTTCTTCTGCCACTACTGGGACCCGCACCAGCCGTATTTCCCGCCGGCGCCGTATCACCGCCTGTACTACCAAGGCGACCCCACCGACCCGCGCCACATGACGATGCCGCGCACGTGGGCGTTCCGCTGCAAGACGCTGTGGGTGGGCAAGTGGATCGACGAGGCCGTGCGCGACGCGGAATACTGGGTCGCGCAATACGACGGCGAGATCAACTACACCGACGATCAGGTCAAGGCGCTCCTGGCGGAGATGGAGACGCGAGGGCTGTGGGACGACACGCTGGTCGTGATCTTCTCCGACCACGGCGAGATCATGTACGAGCACCCCGGCGAATTCGACCACGAAGGCCTCTACGACGCCGACGTCCACGTGCCGCTCCTCATGCGCTTCCCCGGCGATCCATACGCGGGGACGCGCGTGCCGGCGATGACGACGAATCTCGATGTCATGCCGACGATTTTAGATTTGTTAAAGGTGAAGGCGCCCGCGACGGTGGAAGGCTCGAGCCTCATGCCGCTGGCGCGCAGCGAGAAGTCCGAGTTCCGCCACGAGATCTACCTCGGCGAGGGCAATTGGCAATGCAAGCGCGGGGTGCGCACCCACGAGTGGAAGTTCATCCGCGCCCTGTCCAACGATCCGCTTCACAATTGGCACGCCGATCCGGTGAAGGAGCTTTACCATCTGCCCGACGACCCGTGGGAGCAGACGAACCTGGCGAACGTGCGGCCGCGCGCGGCCCGCGAGTTGGAACGGCGGCTCGACGGCTATCTGGCGGAATGCGAGAAGCGCTACGGCCACCGCGACCCGATCGAGATTCACGGACCGACCTTCGGCCGCAAGGGCCTGGACGAGGCGGAGAAGCTGGATGCGGCGGGCGAGATTCGCTGAGGGTTTGGAGCGGCGCAGGCTTTCAGTGGCGTGGGCTTTCCAGCCTGCGCGCATTATGGAACACCGGGAATGCCAGAGATCGCAGGCTGGAAAGCCTGCGCCACTTCGATGCCCCAGCCTCTCAACATCCTGCGGGTGATCACCTGGCTGCCGCCGGGCGGGATCGAGCGGAAGATCCTCGAGGCGTTGCCGCGCCTGGATCGCGCGCGATTCCGGCCGCGCGTGCTGTGTCTGCGCGAACGCGGCGCGTTGGCCGCCGAGGTCGAGGCCGCCGGCATCCCCGTGGATCTGATTCCGTTCCGCTCGCGGCTTGACCCCTGGGGGCTGGCGCGATTCCTCCGCTATCTGCGCCGACATCGGATCAACCTGGTCCACGCCCACATGTATCGCGCGTCGGTCCCATCGACGATCGCCGCGCGGCTGGCGGGCGCCCTGCCGGTGGTTTCCCAGATTCACAACGTCGGAACGTGGGAAAGCGCGCGGCAGGTCCGGATGGATCGGTTCCTCAATCGCTGGCGGCGCGGCTTGATCGCCGTGAGCGAACGGGTCAAGCGCGACGTGATCGAGCGCCTGCGCGTCCCCCCGGAGTTCGTGCGGGTGATTTACAACGGCGTGGATCTGGACCGCTATGCGCCGGCGGCCGATCCGTCGCGGGCCAAGGAGGCGCAAAACTTCGCCGCGGATTCGATCGTGGTTCTGATGGCCGCGCGGCTGGTGGAGCAAAAGAACCCGTTGGGTTTTGTGGAATTGGCGAGCCGGCTGGCGCCTCGTTTCCCCCGCGCGCAATTCGCCCTGGCGGGGGCCGGGCCGATGGCGCCGGCGATCCGCGGGGCGGCGGAGAAAGCGGGCCTGGGCGCGCGATTCCGCCTGCTGGGCCACCAAGCCGACATGATTCCGGTCTACCAGGCCGCCGACGTGTTTGTTCTGCCCTCGTTCAAGGAAGGCTTCTCCAACGCCCTCATCGAGGCCATGGCCTGCGGCCTGCCGTCGGTGGCCACGGATGTCGGAGGAAACGCCGAGGCGTTCGGCGAGCGGCAGGGCGGCCTGATCGTCCCGCCCGGCGAAGCGGATCGCTTGGAAGAGGCCGCGGCCGCGCTCCTCGGCGACGGCGAGCGCCGCGCCGCCCTGGGCCGCCTGGCGCGCGAGCGGGCGCAACGCTTCAGTCTTGCGCGAATGGTGGAAGACGTCGAAGCGCTCTATGAGGAGATGGCCGAGGCGCGGGAACTCCCCTGAACCGCGAAACACTGGGACTTGGCTCCGAGGGCATCACGGAGGCGACTGTTCACGCGCCAGCTGTGAGAGCAATCGGGCCGTCGAATAGCGGCGGATCTCCACGCCGTCGAAGTGTCGGTCATTCGACCACAGGGGAAGAGCCAACGCGCGGGCGAGCGCCAACGCATGGGCGTCTTCGGGGTCGCGGTCCTTCAGATCAGCCAACGCTCGGGGAACATGCTGAGCGTATCCCGCTGGCTCGTGGACCGTGACGGGCAGAAGTCTCCACTGCAATTCCACGAGGTGAGGCGAGAGTTGGTATTTGGCGGCCATGCGGGGCAAGTATTCGCGAACTTCTCCGGCGTTGAAGCGGGCGACGTGAACGGCCAAGCCGTAATCCGTCATGACCCGCAAAGCCGCCTTGCCGACGACGCACGAAAGGAGGACGTTGGCGTCAGCGACGACGGCCACGATGGGCATGGAAGTCCTCCAGGATCTCCTTCTCGGACACCCCCTTCTTCTCGATCATCGCGGAGAGATGTGCGCCGAGAACGCGCGCAAGTTCCCCCTTCAAATCCGCGGGCAGCCTGTCGGCTTCGTCCAGCGGCAGGTACAGCCCCGAAACCTTGCCGTGCCGGGTGACGACCACGGGCTCGTGTCCGCCAAGCAAAGCTGCGCTGTGGTTTCGCAGCTCTCGAATTCCTGCCAGTTTCATCCTTCTCGCCTCCAAAAGCCGTCGTGCCACGTGGATAGGGTGGACAGGGTGGACGACGGGGACTGCTTCATCTTTCCTTCCTCCAATGCTCATCGTGCCACTGCGCCTGCTGTTGTGTCAACAGATGTGTACATCTTAATCAACAATCGCTACTCTTCGACAACCCTCACCTCGCGGATGACGATGGGATGAAGCGGGCGGCCCTGCGCGTCGGTCGGCGTCTGGCCGATGCGGTCAAGCACGTCCAGCCCCTCGAAGACATAGCCGAAGATGGGGCAATGATCGTCCAGCTGCGGCGCCGGCGCGAGCGTGATGTAGAACTGCGACCCGGCGGTGTTGGGTTGGCCCCAGACGGTCGCCATGCCCAGGATCCCCTTGCGCAGGTGGCGCAGCGCCGGGTGAAACTCGTCGGCGATATGAAAGCCCGGATAGCCGCGGCCGTTTCCCAGCGGGCAGCCGCCCTGGATGAGGAACCCCGGGACGACGCGGTGGATCGTCAGGCCGTCGTAGAACGGACGCGAAATCCACTGGCTGGCGAGCGGGTCCAGCGACGCCTTGGCGCCCTTGGCCAGGTCAACGAAGTTCTTCACGGTGTTGGGCGCGTATTCCGGCAGCAGGCGGCAGACGATGCGGCCCTCGCTCGTCTCGAACACGGCGAACAACACGCGCGCGTTCGGGTCCACGTTCCAGGAAGGGCGGGATGGGGGTTGTTCCTTCGGCGCGTTCGAGGCGTCATGGCGCCAGAAGAGAGCGCGCTTGCTCCACGAGGCGGCTTTCGCGCAACCGCCGGCGCACGCGATCGCCAGAAGGGCCAGGGAAAGCGCGATGGTCCGGGACGCTGGCCGGCGGAAAAGTTCGCTCGTCATCCGGGCCATAAGAAAACTCCCTGCCGCGACATGGCGGTCAGTGGCGTAGGCTTTCCAGCCCGCGCAGTTTGCGCCCCGGTCTTGGGCAAAGAGCGCCGGCTGGAAGGCTTGCGCCACTAATCGCCTTCTTCCCAAAAGGCCTCGATCGCGTCTTCCAGCCGCCACAGGTGATTGACCGGGCCGATTCCGCCGCCGATGGGGCGCGCGTGGCGGATCGCGCCGGCCAGGAACCGCTTTGCCCGCCGGCAGGCCTCCAGCGCGTCGAGGCCGCGCGCCAGGCCGACGGCGATGGCGGCCGCGAGCGTGCAGCCGGTCCCGTGGGTGTGGCGCTGGGCGAGCCGCTCGCCGCGCAGCCAGACTCGCCGGCCCGATCGGTCGGCGAACAGGTCGTCGCAGGCGGCCTCGTCCAGATGCCCGCCCTTAAGCAAGACGGCCTGCGGGCCAAGGTCAAGAATCGCCGCCGCGGCGCGTTCGGCGTCGGCTTCGGAGCGCACGGCGAAGCCCGCCAGCGCCGCGGCTTCGGCAGCATTTGGGGTGAGCACCTCGGCCATTGGCAGAAGATGCGCGACCAACGCCTCAAGGGCGTCCTCGCGCAACAGGCGGTCGCCGCTCTTGGCCGCAAAGACCGGGTCGACGACGATCGGCGCGCGGCAGCGGGCTTCCTTCAGCGATTCGACAACGGCGTCGATAATGTCCGCGGTCGACAGCATGCCGGTCTTGATCGCGTCCGCGCCGACGTCGCTGAGGACGGCGCGAATCTGCGCGCGCACGAACTCCGGGGGCGCGTTGTGGATCGCTTGAACTCCCAGCGTGTTCTGCGCCGTCAGCGCCGCCACCACGCTCATGCCGTACGCGCCCAACGCGGCGAAGGTCTTCAGGTCGGCTTGAATTCCCGCGCCGCCGCTGGAGTCGGAGCCGGCGATGGTCAGTGCTTTGGGTCTGGCTGCGAGGGTCACGGCGTCGTTCCCTGTGGCGGAGGCGGCGTTGGAATGTGGAAATTCAGGTCGTAGTCAGGCGGGTCGGGTCTCTATCGAAGGCGGAAATGCGGGGTATCGAGACACGTGCTGAGCCCGGGGCCACAGCTAGACTTGACGTCCTCCCAGTCAGCTTTTTCCGCCGGGCTGCCGCCTGTGTTTCCAGTAGTCCGGGGTCCGGCGCAGATGCATCACAGCGACGATGAAGATGCCCTCGGGTTCGATGCTGAAAAAGATCCCGTATGGGAAGCGGTGGACGAGGCAGCGGTGAACGTCGCCCTCCAACGCCGGCCACATGCGGGGATGCGCGATGGCGTTCTGGATGGCCGTGTAAACCTCGCGGCAGAAGTCGAGTCCGAGCCCCGGCTCACAACTCTCGTAATAGGCGGCGGCCTCGATGAACTCGTCTTCCGCTTCCGGGTGAAACGCGAAGGTCATTGAGAGAACCGTTCACGAATCCGGGCGAACACCTCCTCGCCTGGAACGGGTTTGACGCGGCCTGAGCGCAGTTCCCCCAACCGGCGCTTCGCCACGGCGGTCCACTCCCGGTCAATCTCTGGCTGGGGCGGATTCAACGAACGCAGCAGCGACTCGACAACTAAAACTCGTTCTTCTACCGGCAACGACTCGGCCTCGCGGATGATCTCGGCTGCGCTTGGCATGTTTCACCCCCCCCACGTCCATTGACTAAGAGTACCATGACAAGTCGGAAGACGTCAATCCTCAAGGCTAGCGGATACATGTGGCCGATCGTACCGACAATTGACATTCACCCCGCCTCTTGCCGCGCTTTCTGGCCCGTACGCCTCATCCTCCTTCCACCTCGCCACAAAAGAAAGCCGCCGCGTAAGCGGTTTCTGCCTGCGCGGCGGCGTTGACGCTTCAACCCAAGAGAGGATCAGGCGATCCCTTCTCCTAGTTCTTCTCTTTGTCCAGCAGCCACTGATCGAAGCCGAACGGGTTCTTCGGCAGAGCCACTTCGGCCTCGCCCTTGGCCTGGGCGATGATCGTCTTGGCCTCGGCCGGCATCTCCATATCGGACTGGGCGCCCGTGTAGATGTTCGGCGTCAGGACCATGACGATGGTGTCCTGGCGATCGACGTTCGCTTCCTGCCCGAAGAGATAGCCCAGAACCGGCAGCGCGCTGAGCCACGGCGCGCCCTGCTTCGTCTTGGCCTTCTCGGTCCGGGCCAGGCCGCCGACTACGAACGGCTGCCCATCGGCCACGCGCACCGTGGTGGCATAGGTGCGGGTGTTGACGATGGGGGTGCCCTGCGGCGTGTAGCCGTTCAGATCCGACGAGGCGTAGTCCACCGTCAGTTCGGTCGTCTCGGTGCCGATCATCGGCAGGATGCTCAGGAAGACGCCGGTCTGGCCGCTGTTCTTGTAGCGCAGAACGCGCGGCGAGACGTTGGTGTCGCCATAGCCGTTCCACAGGGCCAGATCGCCCCAGTGGCGGCTGTCATAGAGTTTGATCGGGTCGCCATTCTGGATCGACGGGATGATCTCGCCGATGTCGCCGAAGATGAAGTTGCCCATCTGATCGCGGATCAGGTCGGGCGTGGTGCCCTCGAATCCGGGATTCGTGGTGATGTTGGAATCGACCATCGGCTGGTTCGGATCGATGATCTCGCCGGCCTCGAAGGCCAGGATCTGATCGACCGAGCTCCACGTGCCCACCGAGCCGCTGCGGGTGGTGATGCTCGGACGGCCGAGGACCTTCGCCTTGCCCTTGCTCTGCAGGAAGTCGAAGTACGCCGCGGTCATCAGGAAATTGGCCGCGTAGTACTCCTGGTTCCCCTCCTGCTCGTAGTGGCGGCGGTTGTCGCTAAAGGGGTCGCCGCCGATGCCCAGATCGTCGAGGATGGCGTCAGCCACGACTTCGATCGGGATGTCGCGCCCGGTGAAGAGCCCCACGTTGGTCAGGCCCGGGTTGTAGACGCTGGAGGCGTTCTTGAAGTCCTCATGGTTGTGCTGGCCGGCCAGGAGGAAGTCAAACAGGTTGCGTCCGGGGCCGTTCTTCCAGGCGATGTAGTCCAAGCCAAGCTTCAGATCGTTGTTCATGTTGAGCTCATAGATCGCGCCTTCGAGGTTGATCATGTGCTCGGGGATGTCCGCCAGCTTGGCGCCGGTCAGATACCGGTCGATCCAGTACTGCTCGTCCTGGCGCAGGACCGCGTTGTTCGTCCCGTCGATGGTGGAATAGCCCACCGTCCGCTCAAAGCCGGTGCCGAACGCCGCGGCGATCCGGTCGACGAGCTCCACGTCGCGGTACTTGGCCTTGTAGTAGAGGTCGGCCGAGCCGTCGTTGAAGGACGACGCCCATTCCACGTCGAGGGCCGCGATGGCCTTCTCCAGGGCCGGGAGCATGCGCGCCGGAACGACGACCTGGATCGCGTATTTGTGCTTGGTGTAGTCGCGAATGGTCTCCGCGTCGCCGCCTTCCTTCTGGCAGACGGTCTTGATGGCCGGCAAGATTTCGATGGTGTCGACGTTCTTGACCGGGATGACCTTCTGCACGTACTCCTGGATCAAGTTCTTCTGATCGGAGCGGATCACGCGGATCGTGCCGTCGGTCGGCTTGATCTCCAGCCGTTGCTCCTGGAACGTGTAGTTTTCGATGCCGCTGTTGCGCGGGGAGGGATCGGCATCCTGGAACTGGACCCCTTCCGCGTAATCCGGATAGTTGTTGATGTTGGTCGCCACGTGCCGATCGGTCCGGCTCGGCACGGTATCCACCGCGCGCGGCGGCTTGACGACTTGCAGCGAGTTCGCGTTGACGCTGACGCCCGAGACCGTCTGGGCTTGGGCGATCAGCGACCCGGCCACGAGGGCCGCGCACACAGCCAAAGCCGCTGCTAGAGTGAGCCTCTTATTGCCCATGGATTCTCTCTCCTTCCACTCGATTTGTGTGTTCGTGCGTTGAGGTTGCATGCGTCGGGCCTCTTACTGCCGGGGCTGGCGATCAAACAGATACATGTCCCAGCCATATTCATCCGCGGGCAGGGGCGCCGGTTGCTCGCCCTTGACCTTCGCCAGCAGGTCGGCATCTTCGCCCTGCACGGTGTTGAAGTTCTTCACCACCGTGTTCTTCATCACGATCACGACCATCGACTTCTGGGCCGTGGTCACCTCGCCGCCGAACCAATACCCCAGGACCGGGATGCTGCCGAGAATCGGGACCTTTTGCGTCTTCTGCACGCGCGCATCGCGGGTGATGCCGCCGAGCAGCAACTCGGAACCGTCCTTAACCTGCACCTGCCCCTTGTCCGCCCGGCTGGCCAACTGCGGACGGCCTTCGGCGTCGAACCCCGTCAGGGTGACCACCGAGTAGGCCAGGTCGAACGTGATCTTGTCATCGGCGATGACCGGAATGACATCCAGGAACACGCCGGCTTCGGCCGCGCCGATGTTGCGGTTCAAGGCCACCGTCTGGCCCGTCGCCCGGTCATAGGTGAAGCCCTGGAGCGACTGCCCGCCCACCGCGCGCGCGGTCTGCTGCCCCACGACCGTGCGATTGTCGGGATAGATCGGGCCGTTGACCAGGCGGTCATTGCGAACCAGCCACGGCAGCGTCAGGTTCGTGTTCGGAACGTTGATCTGCTGCAGCGGGATGGCGTACTGCGTGTTCGGCGTGATGTCGGCCCGCAGCATCTGATCGCCGCGGCTGGCCTTGTTCAACGGATCCAGCGGATAATCCGGCGGACGCAAGCCGCCCGTCGGGGCCGGGCCGTTCTGGGTCAGGTAGAACAGGATCTGCTCGCCGGTCGAGATCGAGCCCTGGTGGGCGTTGAGGACCGCCAAGCGGGTCTTGCCGACGACCTGCGCCTTGCCCTTGACCGTCAGGTAGTCGAAATAGGCCGAGGGAACCTGATAGTAGTAGGCCACATTGTAGCCGTTGCTGCTCATGCGATGTCCCGGCAGGCCCAACAGGTTCGAGCCGCTGTCATACAGGGGCGAGGGGTTCAGATAGCCGCCGCCGTCGAGCGGGCCGCCACTGATCGATTCGCCCATGTTGTGCTCGGTTTCATACTCGGTGAAGCCGCCCAGGGCGAACAGGTTGCGGCCGGGGCCATTCTTCCACGCGGCGAAGTCCAAGCCGAGAGCGCCGTCGTTGGAGACGTTGACCTCGTAGATGGTGACCTCGCACGCGACTTCGGGGGTCGGGACGTCGAACTGCTCGTTATACATCTTGAGCAGGTCTTCCTGGGCCACGGGCGTGTCTTCGAGGTATACGGCGTTGGTCTGGGGATCCGTCACCGCCTTGAAACTGCCCTTCTGGCCATAGGCCGTCAGGGTGTCGATGTGTTCGGGATCCGCCACGCTGCGGTGTTTCAGCAGCCGGTAGGTCTTGGCCACTCCGGTGGAGGTCGTCAGGTTCGGCTTGTCGATCTCCTTCATCAGTTGATCGAGATACGGAACCTGTTCCTTCGTGCAGACGACCAGGACCTTGCCGCTGTTGCCATCAGGGCTGGCGAAGGTGAACACCGCCCCTTCTTCGACCTGGATGGTCCGATGGATCCAACGCACGACGTCGTACGGATTGACGTGCTTCAGGTCGTACACGACGGGGATGTACTCGTTGACCTGGGCCTTGTTGGTGGCGGCCTGGATCTTCACGATGTGTTCAGCGTCCGACTTCCCCGCGCTCTCCCCGTCGGCCCACGCGACGGCCGCAAGAAGAGCGAAGGAAGCAGCGGTGAGCGTTACTGCCTTTCTTAGCATTTAAAGGATCCTCCATCTGTCAGTCTATGGCAGGCCTTTGAGGGAGCTCTGCCGATCCTGCCATGCAACGCGCGCCTCTCGGTGAGATGGATCGCATCAGAAAAAACCAACCGAAGGCAAACGCAGCCCACGTCAAGGGGCTTTCCGTGAGTGCTGTGGCGGCGTCACCTCCTTCCCAACAGGTCCACTGTCGTCGTTTCAATCAAGCAAACTTTTGAATATCGCAGCCAAAATGAGGGTGTCCGGGTCGCAGCCATTCGTCCCGAACGGGATGGATCATATCCATGCGTCCCTTGAACGCAAGCTAATTTTGCTTGTCAGCGATTTTTTCCTTCGCTCCTCCCGGGCCCCCCCGCGGAGCCTTCCGCGGCGGATGTCGGCCCCCCCGAGGCGGCCGCCGGGGCCGCCGGCGCGCCCACCGCCTGCGCCGGGACCGGCGTCATCGCGGCGCCCGCCGCCGGCGTGGAGCCCGGAAGGGCCGGCGCCGGGCGGACCAGGATCGGCAGGCCCTCGAACGCCGATCCCTCAGGCCCCGTCAAACCCGGCTCGGCGAACGGCTGCGACGCCGCCTGCTCCGGATGCCGTTGCGTGACGCGCGGCTCCCCGACCTTCTTCTGCTGCAGGTAGGTCAAGGTGGTCGGCGCTTCCTCGGGCCGGACGCGCCCGGTGTAGGCGTTGACGAAACAGGCGTGCTTCGGCGGTTCGCTGGCCGTCAGGGTTTCCGGCGCCACCGTCAGGCACACCCACCATTCCAGAAACCCATATTCATCCCAGATCAGTTCGGTCTTCACGTCGGCGACCGGGCGCGCCAGCCGTTGCTTGGCCAGCGCGACGGCATCGCCCTTCAGCAAGACGCCCTTGGAGTCGCGGTGCAGAGCCCGGTCGCCGCCAACCGTGTACAGGACGACGTTCGACCAGCTCATGCGCGGAGCGGCCTTCTCGGATTTCTGGTCTTTCGGGTCCACGCCGGGCAGCCGGGGGGCGGACGGCGTGTAGCCGACCGTCAACACGAATTCGCCGGGGCTCTCCGTCAGACGCGTCAGCAGGAAGTTGCGCCGCCATTTGCCCCCGCTCTCCAATTCCTTCATACTGAATTGCAGAGGAATCTCGTCTTTCGAGTAGACGGGAGAGCGGCGGAACGGCACTTTCTTGTCCGTCGAGCCGAAGAAGAACTGCAGCGAATCGAAGTTCGGCCAGCGCGCCGGCAGCGGCTTGTCGGTCATGTTGGTCAACTCCACGGCCACCACCACCGCGTCGCCTGGGCGGTATTGCGAGCGGTCCATGGCGACGCGCACGGCCAGGTCGTCCTTGATCTTCTCGGCGTCCTTTTCGAGTTTTGCGAACAGCGCGTCCTCGGCGGCTTTCTGTTCGCCCGAGGCGGCGGCGGCGCCGGGCGCCGCAGCCTGGCCCTGCTCGGCTTCCTGTTTCTTCTCGCCGCGCAAGCCGAACAGAGCATGGCTGGCGCGCGGGCCGCTCAGCGCGAACAGCAGCGCGACGGCGGCCCAGACGGCGGTTCGGTTCGTTGGCATGAACATGCGGACCCGACTCTCCCAAACAGTCTGATGATGCGTGAAAGGCGCGCCGCCGAGACCCGAGGCTGGAGCGATCCGGCGCCTGGCGGCTCGCGGGATTGTTGGGCCGAGCTTATTGTTCGACATTCCGTGGCCTGTCAAGAAAAAAGCCTGATTTTTGGCCCTTTTTCCCAAAGCCAAGGGGGGAAAATCAACCAAAAAATCAAACCTTTGCGCGCCCCCCGGAGTCGCAAACCGGTTCCGCGCGCCAACCGTCCACTCGGTGTATCGGAAGAAACCGAGAAGGGCTTGAGAGGGGGCGATTGCCGAGGGCCGATTGGCGATTAACCGACGAAGGGGATGAGGAGATGATGAGAGATAAGGGGATTGAGGAATTGCATCTGTATCCCCTTGTCTCCCATCATCTCCTCATCCCCTTGAACTGCTAAGGTCCAGAATCTTGTTTTTTCGGCAGGATTCTTCTGCCGCAAAGAACACAAAGGCCTCAAAGAAAATGGGTTATGACATCGGGAAGCTCCGGTTTCTTTGTCTTCTTTGCGTTCCTTGTGGCGGGTCATTTTGGTTGCGGCCTTGGCCGCGCTAAGGTTGTGTTGGGCGTCTTGGCCGCCAGCGCCGCGGCCAACCACGCCAGCGCGCCCAACGCCGCCACCGTCGCGGCGCGCTGCCATGCGGGGAAAGGCCACGGCGCGAACGCGGCGCCGGCGAACGCGCCAATGGCGCCAAACAGCGCCGCCCTGGTCAGGGAATCGAACCGGCGCCGTGCGCGCTCGCCGAACGCGCCCGGAAACACAACTGCGGCGTCCACCCAGCCCCATCCCGCCACGGCGCTCAACGCAAAGACGATGACCGCTTGCTGCCACCACGGGCGGTCGAGCACGGCCCCCGGCGCCCAGGCCATGCCCGCCGCCGAAGCGCAAACGGCGGCGAGGATCGAAATGGCCAAGGAGAATCGCCGGATGCCGGGGTGATCGGGCGGGTCGGCATGATCCTTCAAATGCCTGGGTCCGAGGGCCGGCCGCAGCCACACCCAGACTCCCAATAGCGAGAGAATCGCGCCTACGGTCGATGAAAACAGAGGCTGGCGTGCTCTGAATACGAAGCCACAGATGAAGTAGGCGAGGAAGAATATGGCAAGCAGCAGTAGCGTCTGACCTGACTTCGTCGACTTCCTCGCCGTCTTCGAATCGGAGGCAAACGCCCCGCGCGCCGCCATTCCCAGCGCCAGCGCGGCCCCGGCCAACAGCGCGCCGAATCCGACGAACGACAGGTCTTCCGGCCGGGCCACGGCGCTTTGCAGCGCGCGGAGCATCCAACCCATACCGGCGCCCGACGCCGTCCCCGCCGCCAGCGCGCCGATCGAGGCCGCCCACGGCAGACACTCCGCGCGCTTCGATTTCCGCCAGTCCGCGCTGCCGGCGACCGCGAAGGCCAGCCCCGCGGCCCACAAAGCGAGGCCAATCCCGCCCCAGTCGGATCGCGCGTCTGGAGGCGTCAATTCCGCCAGCGCTTCGCGAATCGAACGTTCGTCGCCCGCGCCGCCCGTCCGCGACGCCGCCTGGAACGGCGCCAGGGGCGTCTGGCCCGGCGCAACCAGCAGCGTCCCGCTCGTTTCGGAGCAGAACGCGCGCGCCAGCTGGACCGCCTCCGCCGAAAACGCATCGCGCGACAGGAGCAGATGATACGTGGCCAGGTTCGACGGCGTCTCGCCGCACGCAAACAACGGCGTGACGTGGAAGCGCGACTTGGCCGCCTTATCCAGCGCCTTCTGTTCTTTGGATGTTACACTCCACGGCGCCTGTTCCAATAGTTGGACACCCCCGGGGCTCGCCTGCGGGACCCCGCCCCAACCCAGGATCATCAACCGGTCCTCGGCGCTCTCCGCTTTCTCCCGCGCCAGAGCCGCAAGACGCGCGCAGAACGCCACGGCGGCGGCGCGCTCCTCGACCACGGCCGCCGAGGGGAAGACGACGCTCAGGCATCCCCGCTCGCTCAGCCGGCCCCAGAAGAGATCGAAGCCGCCGGGGCCGGGGCGCGAGAGGGCCGCTGCGATGGGAGTCTGCGCCAAATCGCCAAGAGCGGGTTCCGGCGAGGCGCACGACCCGGCATCCAACTGGATCACGTCGTAGGCGTCGTTGTGCCGCGCCAGGTACGCCAAGGGGTTCTCGGCCAGCCATGCCGCGCCGCGCCACGCC
>JAPLSS010000985.1 GCA_026398515.1 Candidatus Sumerlaeota bacterium
AGAACTACAGGAAGTATCGTATCGGCCCGGACACCAAGGAATGGGCGCAGGCCGTTTTCAACTGGGCCATTCCCGAGGTCCGCGATCAGAAGTTCGCCCTGATCCGCGAGCTCTGCCAGAAGTACGACATCGACGGAATGGAACTCGACTTCCTGCGCCACTGGTCCTACTTTCGCCTCGACGAGACCACGAGCAAGCAGCGGCGCGAAATCATGACGGGGTTCGTCCGCCGCGTGCGCGAGGCGCTCGACGCGACGGCGCGAGCGGGCCGCCGGCGCTGGCTGTGCGTCCGCGTCCCCGCGTTGCTCGCCTGCCACGACCAGCTGGGCATCGACCTGGCGTCGATGGTCGCCGCCGGCGTCGACATGGTCAACCTCTCGGCGAGCTACTACACCACCCAGGCCACCGACCTGCCGCGCATCCGCGCGATGACGCTCGATGCGGCGCTGTTTCTGGAAATGACGCACACCACCTTGACGGGCAAGGGATTGGCCGGCAGCGGCACCCAGCCGTTCCTGCGGACGACCGACCAGCAGTTCTATACGACGGCGCATCTGGCCTACGCGCAGGGCGCCGACGGCGTGAGCCTGTTCAACTTCGTTTACTACCGCGATCACAAGATACCGGAACTCGGCCCGTTCAACGAGCCGCCTTTCCACGTCCTGCCGAAACTCAAAGACCCGGACTGGCTGGCGCGCCAACCGCAGTGGCATTTCCTCTCCGGCTTCTCCATCAAGCCGCCCATCAAGAGACAGACGCTTCCGACGAAGATTGAGCAGGGACAGGAGCGCGTCTTCTCGATGGCGATGGCGCCGACGCGGTATCAGACGTGCGACGGATTGCTGCGCCTGAGGGCCGAAGGCGAGATCGGCGACCGCAACTGGCGCGTCAGCGCCAACGGCGTCGAACTGGCGCCGACCGCCTACGTCCGCAAGCCCCTCGACCATCCCTACGAGGGCTACCTGGGCGAGCCCGGCGAACACGCCTGCTTCACCTGCCCGCGCTCGGCGGTCCGCTCCGGCGACAATGAAATTCGGGTCGCCTTCACGCAAGGCGAGACCGTCAAGTTGATCTACCTGGACCTGACGCTGCCCTGAACGGCGGCCTGAAGAACGCGTCACTTCGAATATGAGGTACGGAGTGCGACTTCAGGTCGTACAGAATGCTGGAAGTCGCTACCGCCTTAAGGTCGCACTCCGAGCCTCACGTCCGTGCGTCTCCGGGTGATCCCGAGGGCCATGTGACGTGGGCGTATCTTGACACTGTCACCGCTGCGTCGATGGATTGACGCGGCGGCGGAGCGTCGCGTTGGCGCGGCATTGCATGGCTTATGCCGCGAATCGTTGACCGCGCGTCCAGGGTCTGGTAGTCTTTTGGATGTTGACTTCGCGCCGGAGTGGGCGCGAAGTTTCTCTTGTTTTTCTCGATCCGTTTTTTCACTTTGCGGCTCTCGGAGCTCGTCCGGCTTCGAGTGTCGTCCAAATCTGAACTGGGAGGTCCTTCCGATGCGCAACACGCTGGCTCGGATCGCTTCGTTGCTGATCGTGATTCTGGCGCCGTCTTCGGCCGTCTGGGCGCAGCCGTTTCTGCCGCCGGGCGTGCTCAATCCCGGCGCCACGTCGGATTCGGGCATCGACATTCACGTATCGCACGTGTATGGCCCGAACGGCACGGCGCACGCCGTTTGGACGAGCAACGGCAACTACACGGGAACCGCGGGAACCGACGCGGACATCTATTACTCGTCCAACAGCGGCGGCGGCTGGTCGGCGCCGATCCTGGTCAACAATTTCGGCACAAGCGACACCGGGGTCGACGACATGCCCAAGCTGGCCATCGACTCCACCGGGGTCCTGCACTGCGTCTGGCACAGCGACTCGACCTACGCCGGCACGGGCACGGATCGCGATATCTTCTACTCGCGCAACACGGGCGCCACATGGAGCGCCGCGGAGCTGGTGAACGACGGCGTGGCCGACAACTTCAGCGCGACGAACGACGACGGCACGCCCGCCCTGGCCTTGCGCCAGAACGGGGACGTAGTGGTTGTCTGGGCCAGCGACTATCCCAACCCCGCCGGCGGCCCCTTTGTCGGCGTCGGTGCGGATGGCGACATTCAATACGCCATCCGAACCGGGAGCGGGTGGACCCCGGCGGCGCCGCTGACGAACTTTTTCGCCAGCGACACAGGGAATGACGCAGGGCCCCCGGCCCTGGCGACCGAGGCCGATGGCGACATCGTGGCCGTCTGGTCGACCAACGATCCCCTGCGAGTCTTCAACGGGAAGGGGAACGACTACGACATCGTCTATTCCATACTGCCGCTTAGCGGGTCATGGATCGATCCGACGGAGGTGTCCGCCTTGGAGCACTCCGATACGGGGAAGGACAGCTGCCCGTCGGTCGCAACGATCGGATCAGGCGAGAACGCGGAAATCCACGTCGTCTGGATGAGCCAGGAGAACTATCTCGGTTCGGGGACGGACTGGGACATCTTCCACACGGTGATTTCCGGCATCCAGACGATCCCGACAATGAACCCCACGTATCTGGCCAACAGCACGGCGAAAAACGACGGGGCGGCGGACGACCAGTACCCGGTGTTGTGCGTGGAGCCGGGAGGCGTCTTGCACTGCGTCTGGCAGAGCAACTACAACCTGGGCGGCCAGACGGGAACCGACATCGACGTATTCCATTCGCTCAACGCCACCCGGGGCGGCGAATGGAGCCCCATGGAGTTGCTCGGCCTCAACGGCTTCTTCGACAACCCCGGCGACGACGATGAGATGCCCAGCATGGCCATGACGCCTGACGGGCTCCTCAGCGCCGTCTGGCAGAGTTCCGATGACTACGGCGGGACCATCGGCAACGACTACGACATCCTCAACGCCATCGGCGACAGCAAACGCTTCTCGCGGCCCGGCTGGGTCAACGCGACGGCCACGGCGGACGGCCCCAACCTGGGAACCGACTTCGACCAGACGCCGCGCCTGGCGGTGGATCCCAACGGAGTCATGCACGCCATCTGGTCGAGCACCTACGCCGGTCTGGCCGGGGGGCTGGCCGGCGGCGATGGAGACATCTACCACGCCACCCTGGGCGCCGGCGGCTGGAGCGCCCCGGAGTTGGTCAATACGAACGGCACGGCCGACACCGGCTCGGACTCGTGGGCCGACCTCGGCATCGACGCCTTCGGCACGCGGTACGCCGTCTGGGCCAGCAACGAGAACCTGGGCGGGACCCTGGGGAATGACTTTGACATTCTGTTCTCCATGAACGTCGGCGCCGGCTGGTCGTTTCCCGTGCCCGTCAATTCCAACGCCGCCACCGACACCAAGGACGACTTCACGCCGCGAATCGCCGTCGCTCCCAACGGAACGGTCCACTGCGTCTGGGCCAGCGATTTTGACACTGTCAACTTCAGGTCCAACATCAGTTACGCCGTACGCGGCGCCTCGGCCTGGAGCGCGACGGAGTACGTCGATGCCGTGATCGCTACCCCGCCGCAGGGCTGGAACTTCTTGCCGGACCTGGCGCTGGATTACACCGGCATCCCGCACGTGGTCTGGCAGAGCAACGTGAACTACAATGGCGCCGGGGCCGACGACGACATCTTCTACTCGTCGCGCGCGGGCGGCGCCTGGTCCGCCCCGCAGTTTGTCAACGACGCAGGCAGCGACGGGGCCGACGACTGGGATCCCACGATCGCCCGCGCGCCGGACGGTTCGCTGCACGTGGTCTGGGATGCCGATCTGAACGTCCAGGGCGCGGGAACGGACCGCGACCTCTTCATCTCCACGAAGAACGGCGGGGCGTGGACGGCCCCGCAATTGCTGTTGGCCCAAGGCGCCACCGACGCCCTGCCGGACCAAGATCCCCGCATCGCCTTCGCCCCCAACGGCGACCTGCACGTCGTCTGGCGCGGCCAGCAAAACCTCTGGGGAGCGGGCACGGACACCGACATCTACTACTCGCGCATCGCCTGGGGAACCACCCTGCCCTCCTCCCGGTCGACCTACCTGGCCAACTCCTCGGCGTTCGGCGACGGCCTCCTGAGCGACGAGCTCCCGTGGGTGGCTCTCGACCGCGAAGGCCGCGTGCACTGCGCCTGGGAAAGCTACGATCCCCTGGGCGGGGCCGTGGGCGACGATCTGGACGCGTTGCACGGCTGGATGAACTCGCCGAACCGGTCCATCGCCGGAGCGCCGTATACCGATCTGGCCTGGGACAACGGCGCGGGCATCCTGCATCTGCTCTGGGTCAATTACGCCAAACCTCCCGCGCAATACCTTGGATTCGCCTGGGACATCTATGCGGGCCAATGGGTGCTCGGCGGATGGAACGACACGCTGTGGCATCCGTATCCCTATGGGGATTTCCAGGGAGATCTAGCGGTGACGCGATCAGGCGGCTATCACGCCTGGATCTCCAGCCAATACGGCGACGGGACGTGGTTCGCCTGCGCGAATCCATGGACCGGCATCGTGTACAGCGGCACGCCGCACACGCCGGCCAATGTGTCGGCTTCGGATGTCGGGACGCTCAAGGCGCGCGTGCAATGGAAAACGGACATCTACGGCACGTGGCACTACCAGATCATCGCGTTCAAACTCGGGACCGGCTGGGTCAACACGACGGGGCCGAGCGGGAATGCGATGTGGCAGTTCATCGCCTATCCGTCCACGGCGTTCCTGAACGGGCGGGTGGACCTGACCGTGCCGTCGGCGGGCGATTATGTCTTCTACATTCGCGGGGCCGGCTGGTGGCCGCCATATCCGACGGGGGCCTACGGCATCACGGCCGCGGCGCATGTGAATTGAAGAGAGCAGATCGATTCCAGAATAACCTATTCTTCGATCCTCTCCATGGCGCAGCGTTTCGGGCCATCCGGCGAGGGCTTGAGTGTGGAGCTTTTTCATCCACGGGAGACGCCGGCCATTCCGGCGCGGACTACTACGAGATTCTGATCTTCATCGCGGCCATTCGGAACCGCCCCAACGAACCCCTTCCCACAGCCGAGGATGGCATCTGGTCCGTTGTCGCCGGCGTCGCTGCCGAATGCTCGATCCGATCCGGCGAGCCGGCGCGGATCGGAGACGTTTTCGACAGGGGCCGCCTCACGGCTCGCGGGTAGCAATCTGGGAATTGAAAAGGAACCGCAATGCCCCGGATGCCAGAGCGTGATGCTGCTGACCGCATGTTTGACCTTATCCCTTGTGAAGGAACGGCCCATGGCAGAGGAGACGCAACCGGATCTCACGTCGAAGGTTCCTCGCTACACCTTCGGGAAGACGCTCGAAGAGCAGGAAGCGCAGCTCGAGACCAATCCCCTGCTGCTGCGGTTCGAGGAGTCGAGGAGGAAGCTGTCCG
>JAPLSS010000794.1 GCA_026398515.1 Candidatus Sumerlaeota bacterium
TTCTTGAGACCGTCAGGCCATTCGACCGGATCGGCCAGCAGCCTGCCCTGTTCATCCTGCAATTGGCAGATCAGGCGCGGGCTGGGCGAATCACCCAGATTCCACAGCGGCGTCTCGACGATCAGCGTCTTGTCCGGCGCCGGATTCTCCGGTTTCACGTCGATGAGCCCGCCGTTCGCCACGATTTTCGCCTCGCGCGCAAAGGCGTATTTCACCGGAAACACCAGCCGCGCGCGCTCCCACGTTTTCGCGTGCTCCGGCAACGCTCCCGGCGCATAGACAAAGAAGTCCAGGACGCTCAATCCTTCCTTCATCTCCAGATTCACCGAAAAACTCTTGCGTTCGCGAGGGCCGAGGTTCAACCGGTCTTGAAGAAGCGGCTCGGAGGCGCCCGGCGAGCGAACCAGCAGATTGACGTCGCGCGCCGGGCTTTGCCGGCGGTTTTCGATGGTGAAGGAGATGGGGACCTGCTCCCCCGCCCGGCGAACCTTGTCCTTCAGGAGCTCCGGGGCCATGAGCAACTGGTACGACTCCGGCGCGACGTCGAACTGCGCGCTGCCGAGCGCTTCCACGCGCCCGCCGGCATCGGTCGCATACACGCCGATGGAGTGTGCGCCGACCGGCAGAGTGTCCGGGGCGTCCCACGTGAAATCCAGGCGGCCGTTGCGGATCGGGGCCTGGCTCTCCAGGACGCGGCTCTTCAAGCCCTCCGAGCGCAGGGAGACGACCGCCTGGCCGCTGGCGCCGCCCTCCCAGTCCCCCACGATGCGCGCCGTGGCGCTCGCGTGGGCCGGCAGTTCGCCCGGGCTCATGAACACCGAAAGCCCTTTCGAGGGGGGGACGATGGCCGTCATCGGGTCCCCGACCAACACGTATTGATTAACCAGAACGTCGCTCGAGGTCTCCAGGATATAGCGCAGTTTCGCGTACAGGGTGGCGTCGCCCGTGCGCGCGATCCCTTCGTGGAAGAACGCGTGAAGCACCGGCGTCAGTAACCGCTCGTGATCCAGCGGATTGCCGCCCCCCGTCGGCACGAACGACGCGATGGCGCCGCCGTCGGGATGCAGGACGAAGCGCTCGCCCAGCGACACGGCGGCCGGCTCGATCGGGTAATCCAGCCATCCCGTGTCGCAGCTGCCCACGTCGAGAAACGTCAAGGCGTCGCGGTTGTGCAATTGCGGGACGTCCTGCAAGTGGAAGAGCAGTTCGTGCGACAGAACGTTCGGGCCGCCGTGGCCGAAATACGTGGTGGTCAGCGCTCCGTCGTTCAACTCGTGGATCAGGTCGCGCCGCGCCTCGGGCGACTGCTTGCGGAACTTCATCTTGAACAGATCTTCATACGGATAGTCGCCCTGGTACAGATTCACCGTCTGGAAGCGCTCCGGAATCTCGTTTGCCTTCATGCGGTCGGTGCTCTCGGAGAAAACCGGCTCGTCATCCGTCACGAACAGGTCGCGCGCCCGCCACAGGCCGATGGTTCCCTTGTCTTCATAGCCGCGGATCTTGTCCAGAACCGCGCAAAACTCCTCCGGCGTGCGCGCCGGGATGCGGCCGATGGCCAGATCCGGCAGACGATCGGGCGCGGTGACCTCGACGTACTCATTGTCGCCGCGCGGCTCCGGCGAAGGACGCGTTTCATAGTACACCGGAACTTGGTCCGGGTTGGCTTCGGGCAGGACCTCTTCCGGCGGCCCCTCGATGTTGGAGCTCTCGCCGACCAGAAGAACGGTGGACAGCAGCGGCGATCCCCAATTGTAGAAGGCATAGCGAAGGAAGCGCCGGATCGCCTGCGGATCGGGCGTGCCATAGTTGAAACCCAGGTAGACGTCCTCCACGTCGACCAGGCGAATCGTCGGATCCAGCGCCGCGCGATAGTCGCGCCAGCGCCCAACGGCGTCCAGCAGCGACCCGGGGGCGATGACCACGGTCTCGGCGCCGTGGGGCGGGTTCCATAGGTCGAGCGGTTTCACCGCCGATACGCGGGCGACGCGCCGCGCCGCCCGCGGAGTGAAGGCCGAGACCCGTCGCTCCCCCGACAGGTCCGCCGCAAAGCGCCAGCGCCCTTCGCCGTCCTCGCCGGCGACGCTGTCCAGCAAGCGCGGCTGAGCGGGATTCGACCATTCGACGATGACCGGCTTCTCGGCGAAGCCTTCCACGACCGCTTGGCGGGCCGCCGGCTCGCGCGCCGGCAGCGTGCACTCGATTCGCTCGTCCTGGGCGCGCAACGTTTCCGGATAGGCGACCTCGCACGAGCGCAGGTAGAGAGTCTCCGCCGGCAGCTCCAGACCGTCGATCGGATACTCCAACGTCAGTTCGTTGTCGCCGGGACGGAACAGGCCGATGGGCGCGGTTTCCTCGAGGATCTTGTTCGCGTTCGTCCGCCACCTCTCCACGCCCAGCGCCTCGCCGTTGACATAGAGCCGGCACTGGCTCTCCTCGCGCGGGTCCATCGACGGCAGGCGCAGCGTCAGCCGCGGATCGTCGCTCGCTAAATCCAGGTTCGGCATCGACAGCGTGATCGACCGGTATTCGTTCCGGGGGATCTCCATCCAATACCAGTGGGAGAAATTGGAGTCGATCTGCAGCTTGTGGTAATAGAGGAGGCGCGGGCTGAGCGCGAGGCGCGCGGTCCCGGTGGTCAACGGCGGCTCGACGTCGCTCGCCACGGGCGGCTTGGCGGCGGGCGCCGGCGCCAGCTCGACTTCCATGCGCAGCGGGGCGCCGCCCGGCCCGGCGGACATCAACACGTAGTCGCGCCGGTAAAGCTCGAAGGGCGAAAAGGGACGCGCGATGAACAGAATCGACCAGCCGGGCGCGTCCGGGCCGGACAACACGGCGATCGGGACCTCCACGCCGTCGCAGTACAGCCGCATGGAGGCGCCGCGGAACGCCGAAGCGTCGATCCCGGCGGCCTGAAGATCGGAGGCCCTCAGCGCGTGGGGCCCTTCGCCGTGCGCCTCCAAGCGCGCCACCGGCCCCGCCGCCAGCGCCTCGTCCAGACGTGTTTTCCAGGCCAGTTCCTCGTCAAACCCGACAGTTGGCGGCTCCCGGCGCGCCAGCGCCTCAATCTGCCGCGGCGGATTGATCGCCAGCTTATCCACCACGCGGTCCCGCAACGGATCCGCCAGCGGGACGTTCGACGCGGCATTCGAAGCGACGCCGGGAAACGTCAGTTCCGCCCGAAACGAATCGACCTCGATGCGCGCCGCGCCCCGCCCCGGCCACTGCACGGTGAAGGATGGCCTCAACTCCACCCGCGCCAGGTCATACAGCCGAAACACGCCCATCGGCGCGCAGCTCAGAAAGAGGTTCGGCTCCAGAGGCTTGCCGTAGGCCGCCTCCAGCTCCGGGCGGTCGAAGACGCCGTATTCCCTTTCGCCAAAAACCGCATGCACGCGGTAATCGAGTATCTTGATCGACGGAGGGTTGAGCGAACCGACGACAAGGCAACGATTCGCCGGTTCGATCCGCTCCGGCTTCGCGTCCAGCGGGTTGGCGTTCTGGAACTCCAGAATCATCCGCGCGGGCGTCGATTCCGGCGCCACGGTCAGGATCAGGTTCTCGTTGTATGCGTCGCCCCATGCCACGCGAGCCGAGAACAAGACGAGGGAAAAGACGAGGTGGGAGCAAAAAACAGCGCCGCCGCGGCGCTTAGCGAATCGCATCGGAGAAAAGGCCTTTAATGCTGCTCATGATAGAATCGACCACTGATTGCCAAGGAATTCCCCTACTGTTGCCACAAGTCGGTTCTTGTTGCAAGCCCCGTGGCGCAACAATCCGCCGCGGCTCGGACCGTGCGCCCACATAAGTCCTATGGGTCCCCTAAGTCCCACAGGCCCCGCGGATCTCGCCCCAAACTCCCCGCCCCCGCCACAATGCCGTTGTCTTGCCTCCGCGCCGCCCGTTACACTGCCCGGCATGAAGAGCGCCCCGGGAGTCCTCATTCGCAAGGTGGAGCCAAGCTCGCCGGCCGAACGCGCCGGGCTGCGCGCGGGATGGCGTTTGGCCGCGTTGAATGGTTTTCCTATCCGCGATCTGATCGACGCCTTCTTTCACGCGGCCGAAGAGGACCTGGAGATCGACGCGCTCGACGCCCGCGGGCGCCGGCGGGCGATGCGCGTGGCGAAGGCGTGCGACGAAGACCTCGGCGTTGAACTCGAGGACTTCCCGGCGCGCCGCTGCGGCAACGAGTGCGTTTTCTGCTTCATCCATCAAAACCCGCCGGGGTTGCGCCGGGAATTGTATTTCAAGGATGGCGACTATCGCCTGTCGTTCCTTCATGGCAATTATATCACAACCACCAACCTGTCGCCTACCGATCTGGATCGCATCGTCGAGCAGCGGCTTTCGCCCCTGTATATCTCCGTCCACACGACCAACGAGGAATTGCGCCGGCGCATGCTGGGGGTGAAGAAGGCCCCGCCGATCCTCGAACGCCTGCGGTTTCTCGCCCGCCATGGCATCCAACTCCACACGCAAATCGTCCTCTGTCCCGAATGGAACGATGGCGCGGAATTGGAGAAGACCGTGCGTGATCTGGCGCGGCTGGGGAAGCGCCTCCTGTCGATCGCGGTCGTTCCGCTGGGGTTGACCGAGCATCGCCAGGGGCTGCCGGCCCTTAAACCGGTCACCCCGCGCGTGGCCAAAGCGGTTTTGAAGCAGGCGCGGCCGCTCCTTCTCGAGCTAAATGGCCGACGCCAGGAGCCGGTCCTTTTCTACGCCGACGAATGGCATCTGCTCGCCGACGCCCCCTGGCCGCGCTATCGAGGGGTGGATGTCTTGCACCAATTGGAGAACGGGGTCGGCATGTTGGCCGAATTCTATCGCGGGTTCAACGCCTGGGCGCGCCGCCTGCCCGAGAGTCTGGGCCGATCGCGACGCGTCGCCGCGCTGACCGGACCGCTGGGAGCCAAAGCGCTTCGGCCCGCGCTCGAACGCCTGAACCGCATCGAGGGTCTCCAGGTGGAGACGGTCGTCCTGTTGAACTCCCTGTTCGGAAGGAGCGTGACGGTCTCCGGCTTGCTGCCCGGGCGGGACTTCCTGCGCGGCATCCATGAGAATCCCGGCTTCGACCGCTATCTCATCCCGGCCAACGCCCTGCGCGAGCCGGATCGCGTCTTTCTGGACGACATGTCATTGGAGGAACTCGGACGATCGGCCAGCGCCGCGGTTGTCGTCGTGGAAGGCGGCGCGCGCGAGTTGGCGGAAGCGGCCATCCGGAGTTCGTAGTCCCGCCTTCAGGCAGCATAGATCCGATTGGGCTTATCGGCCTTATGCGCTGCCCCCGCGATTGCCTGTTGAACCCCGCGCTCCGCCGTGCAATGAAAGCGCAGTGCGCGGTCCGACGAGCCGCGCCCAAACCTGCATTATGTTGCGCCGCCATGCCTTCGCAAGACTCCATGCTAAAACCGATTCATCGCCGCCATCCGGTCCTGGCCATCGTCGGCCGCCCCAACGTGGGCAAGTCCACGCTCTTCAACCGGTTCGCGGGCAAGCGCAAGGCCATCGTGTTCAACACGCCCGGGCTGACGCGCGACCGCAACTTCGACCGCGCGGAATGGCGCGGGCGGGAGTTCGTGATCATCGACACCGGCGGCTACGAGCCCGGTCCCGTCGACGATCTGCGCGCCGCCATTCGCGAGCAGACGACCCTGGCCATCGAGCAAGCCGATTCGATCATCTTTCTGGTGGACGTGCGCGAGGGGCTGACCGCCGCCGACCACGAGATCGTCGATATGCTGCGCCGCACCCAGAAGCCGCTGTTCCTCGCCGTCAACAAGTGCGACACGGCGCGCGAGCACCACGAGGCGTACTCGTCAAAGAAGCAATAGAGCCGGAAAAAGTTGCAGCTAAATACGGATTAAAATAAAGGGGTTTTCCATTGCAAAGTATCT
>JAPLSS010000302.1 GCA_026398515.1 Candidatus Sumerlaeota bacterium
GCGCAGGATCTCCGGCATGACCAGGTCCTCAAACGCCATCAGCCCGCCGTTCAGCAGCACCAGCGGCGGGGCCACGATGTTGATCAGATAGGACAACCCCACGCCGAGGTGGTAGCCGGCCTCGCGCAGGATCCGCCGCGCCGCCTCCGACGTGGGCTTCAGGTCGGCCAGGCGGGCGGGCACGGCCACGCCAGCCTGGCGCAAGTCGTGCAGCAGCGCTCGCTCGGACAGATACGCCTCCAGGCAACCCCGGTTGCCGCAACGGCAAAGGCGCCCGCCGGCCTCGATCCGGATGTGGCCGGCTTCGTGCATGACCGCGCCATTCAGGTCTTGAACCAGCCGTCGCTCCTGCACGATGCCCACGCCGACGCCCACGCTCAGGTCGACCAGGATGAAACTGGGCCATGCGGCGCCCTCGCCACACCACTTCTCGGCCAGCGCCATGGAGCGCGAAGCCACTTCGAAGCAAAGCGGCTCGCGCACGAAGCCCCGGACCGCGTTCAAAAGGTTGGTCCCCACGAAGGAGGGGAGGTTGACCGCGGCCTGGATCCATCCCGTCGCGGGCACCACGATGCCGGGGAAGGACATTCCCACCACGTCGATTTTCGCCCCTTCGACGGACGCCAGGTAGTCGTACGCCCGGCGCACCAGCTCCAACACTTTCTGGCGGGGGGCGCCGAAGCGAAACGGGAAGGCGCACTGGTGACGCGCCTTCCCGTAGTAATCCGTCACCACGCCCTCGACCTCGGTCTCGCGGATGGCGATCCCCATAACCGCGTGCTTGTCGGTGTTGAAGGCCAGCAGGCGCATGGGGCGTCCGCGCTTCCGGCGCTTCAGGTCGAGTTCAGCGACGACCTTCCGCTTCAGCAGATCGTCGAGGAGATTGGTGATGCTCTTCTTGTCCAGACCCAGCGATTCCGCCAGCTCCACGCGCGCCAACGGCGAGCGCACGCGAATCGCATTCAAAATTCGCGCCTGATTGATCCGGCGAACTAGCGCTCCATCGGCCATGGGCCATCCCTCGCGGCGAACAGATTCCCCCTATCGCGCGCCCTTTGTGGCAGAATCATTCCGCTAATGCAAGCAAAATGGACGGGGCTGCGGGCCGGGGCGTCGGCCACGGCGCCAATGGGGCTTTCTTGCCTCGTATTTTCAGGGAAATTACGATTCTCTGTGGCCGAGGGGCCGGCCCGCCCGCGCGCGGCGGCGCGAAAATTCCTCTTGACATAGTGGAACGACTCCGCTAAATCGGGCGCCAACATTCGCCGGTGCTGCGCACGATTCCCAACGAGCCTGTTTCGGCTGAAATCCGAACACGGAGGGAGGAACCTCGAAATGAACGCTAGCGTCAAGCGGGGCTTCACCCTGATCGAACTGCTGATCGTCGTGGCCATCATCGCCATCCTGGCGGCGATCGCCGTGCCGAACTTCCTGGAGGCCCAGACTCGCTCCAAAGTCGCGCGAACCAAAGCCGACATGCGAAGCATGGCCACGGCCGTCGAGGCCTACTCGGCGGATTGGAACGGGCCCCCCATCGGCAAACAGGAAGGCACACAGTGGGTCCCGCAATTCCTGGGCAAGACCGCCGACGTTAATTCCTTCAAGTGGCTGTGCATCGCGGTGCTGACGACTCCCGTCGCCTACATGACAT
>JAPLSS010000120.1 GCA_026398515.1 Candidatus Sumerlaeota bacterium
GTCGGCCAGGAAGTGCCGTTCGTCACCAACAGCCGCATCACCCAGGACGGCCAAACCATCAACACCATTGAATACCAGGATATCGGAATTATTCTCGACGTCACGCCCCACATCAACGACGACGGCGTCGTCATTCTGGACGTGTATCCCGAGATCTCCGCGCTGACGGGAGATACCGTCCAGATCTCCGACACGCTCACCGCGCCGGTGTTCGCCAAGCGCTCGGCCACCAGCCGCGTCGTGGTTCCCAATCAGCACACCGTGGTGATCGGGGGTCTGATGGAGGACAAGAACACTGAGGACGTGAAGAAGGTTCCTCTCATCGGCGACATTCCCTACCTGGGCTGGCTGTTCCAGCGCAAAGTCACGAGCAAGTCGAAAACCGAGTTGCTGATCTTCTTGACCCCCACCGTGGTCCAGGAATATGAGGCGGTCTCGGACGAGGCGGCGGCCGAGCGCGACAAGGCCAAGCTGCTTCCGAAGGCGCTTGGCGGATCGAGTTTCCAGGAGTATATGGAGAATCTGGGAGCGGGGAAAGACGGCCAGCCCCTTCGAACGACCGTTTCCCCCATGAAGCACTTGAACGGATCTCCGCGCAAGGAGAAGGCGGAATGAGGAACAAAGAGGCGGTGGGCCGCAAAGAACGCAAAGAAAAGACGTCTTGTGTCAAGAGCGGTTTCTCTTTGCGTTCTTTGCGGCCAAATTCGTTTTCGGAGTGAGTGAGTCTCATGCGCCCAAAGCGAAACCTCGCTCTCTATGCCTTGCTGGCGGCCGGCTGGCTGGCGGTCAGCATTTGGCAGATCGCCGAGCACCGGCGGGTCGGCGACGCCGCCGGCCAGTCGCTGCTCGCCCGGGCGCGCGACATCGCCACCTCGCTCAGTGTTGTCATCCGCTCCCAGGGCCGGTTCGGAGTCGTGCCGCGCCCCCGGCTCCAGGCCGCCCTGGACGAACTGGCCAACACCAGCGAGGTCAGGGCGGTCGGCTTGCTGGACCTCTATGGAAACGCGGTGGTCTCCGCCGGCGAGCACGCCGCTTTCGAATTGCCGGAACTGGCCGATGGCAATCCGATCTGGACCCGCGACACGTTGATGGTGGCCAACGTCGTGGAACTCGGACCGCGCATCGACACCGAACCGACTTCCGAATCTCTCCGATTGGGACGTCCGGACTTCGACCGCGACGGGCGGGGCGGGCGCCCCTTCCGGCCGGGCGAAGAGCGCTCCCCGGACTTCCGTGACAATCCCGGCACGGATACGCGCTTTCTGGAAACGGCCGCGTCGTCGCCGCCGTCCTACGAGCGGGAGCCGCCGCGCGGCCCTCGTCCGCCCGGGGAGGGGCCGCCGCCGGACCGGGACGGCCGGGGGCGGCGGTTTCCGCGGGGGCGGCCGCCCTGGATAAGCGAAGAGGAATTCTCGCAACTGATGCGTCTGGAAGGGCCATACTACCTGGCGCTGTTGTTGAGTCGCGGATCGACGCAGGCCCTGGTCGATCGCGACTTGTGGCTGCGGCTGGCCCTGATCGCCATCGGATTGGTGGCCGCCGCCGGGTTGGGGGCGGCCTGGCGCGGCGCCACGCGCTCTCTCGATCTGGAAGTCCGCCTGGCCCGCGTGCAGGAGATGAACACGGTGCTGCGCGAGATGAACCTGGCGGCCGCGGGCCTGGCGCACGAAACACGCAATCCGCTGAACATCGTGCGCGGCCTGGCGCAGATCATCTCCAAGGCGTCCCCGGAATCGTCGGACACCCGCGTCAAGGCCCAAAGCATCGTCCACGAGGTCGATCGCGTCGCCAGCCGGCTCAATGAGTTCATCGATTACTCCAAGCCCCGGGAAACCAGGATCGCCCCGACGAATCTTCGGGCGCTCATCGCCGAGGTGGGCGAGGCGCTGGAGACGGATCGCGAGGACAAACAGATTAGGTTCTCCACGGAAGGGCCCGATCTGTCGGTATATACCGACGAGCCTCTCCTGCGTCAGGCGGTCTTCAACCTTCTGCTCAACGCGGTCCAGTCCGTCGGCGTCGGCGGGCGGGTCGTCGCCGCGGTCGTCGCCCAATCGCCGCGGGAGGCGTGGCTCGAGGTGCGCGACGACGGTCCGGGAGTCCCTCCGGAGGCTCGCGAACAGATTTTCCGCCCCTATTTCACCACCCGCGAGAACGGCGCCGGCCTCGGGCTGTCGGTGGTTCGCCAGATCGTGCTGGCGCACCGCTGGGAAATCGAGTACCTGGTCAGCGACGAAGGCCTGCCCACCTTCCGCATCAAGGGCCTGCGCGTTGTCTAAAAGAGCAAAGCCGCGATCCGAAGAGCCAACCGCGAATGGGGAGTGGGAAGCGCAAGCGCATGTCATTGCCAAATTTCAATAGCGCGGGAGACCTCCCCGAAGGAGTTTACCCCGCGACAATAGACGAAGCGCTTGGGCGGTTTGGCACGGGAACGCCGCAACGGCAAGCGGTTACAGCGCGCCTGCTACGCGTCTACCGATTGGCCGCCGCAACAGGCAAGCTGGACCGCCTTATCCTTTTCGGGAGTTATATCACCGCCACTGCCAATCCCAATGACGTTGATCTCGTGCTGGTCATGCGCGATAATTTCGACGTGCGCGACTATGAGGGGGAAACACAGGCGCTGTTCGATCACCAGCGCGCGGCGGAAGTGTTCGAGGCCAGCATTTTCTGGATCCGTCCGGCATTGCTCCTGCTGGAAACGGTGGAGGAATTCATCGCCTATTGGCAAATCAAGCGTGACGAAACGCGCCGTGGCATTGTGGAGGTGCGAGAATGATTCATAGTGACCAGGAACTCCAGGCGACACAGGAGCGCATTGCCTATTTCCAACGCGTGCTTGCCCAGTTGCGCGTCACCGCGGCCCCCAAGGAGTTCCCTTTCGTGGCCAGTGGCTATAGGGCGGAGATCGTCCGAATGCAAGACGAGACGCTGGAGTATTTGACGCGCCATGTCAGCGAAAAAGCGCCGGTCGAGGCTTCGTGAGCTCCGCACGGCCTGACAAGCGGCCGCAGCCGACGGCCCTGTAGCCTGTCCTTTGCTCTCGCTTCTGGGCGTCGCTGAGTCGCAACGATCGGATTCAGGCGTTCGACATTCGCCTTCCGCGGAGGTCGTGTGGCTTTGGCTCCCCCGGGCCAGGTCACAAAGGTCCCATAGGTCGTATGTCTACGGTTGTTCGAACACAGGAAGCCCCCTCCCCCGTGAAAACACCCAGGCCCAAATCCTCCTCGCCGACTCCCGCCCGCGTTCTCGTCGTCGACGATGACGCCGCCCAGCGCAGCCTTCTCGGAGGCTTTCTGGGCGGGCAAGGGTTTCACGTCGTGTGCGCTTCGTCGGGGGCCGAAGCGCTGGACGTCCTCGGGCGTGAGCCGATCGACGCTATGGTCTCCGACGTTCGCATGCCCGGCATGACCGGCCTGGAGATGCTGGCCGAACTGCGCCAGCGCCGTCCGGGGCTGCCGGTCCTGCTGGTCACCGCTTATCCCCACATCCACGACGCGGTCAAGGCCATGCGCGACGGCGCCGTCAATTACCTGGAGAAGCCCATCGATCTGGACGAGTTGCTGTCCTCGGTACGCTTGGCTGTTGGCATAAAAGAGGCCGCGCCGGCGTCGAAGGCCGACACCCCGCCCATGCCTCTGGGGATCGTGGCGCAAAGTTCCGCCATGCGCGAAATCCTCAGCGAGTTGGCGTTGGTGGCGCCCTCCGACAGCCGCCTCCTGATCACCGGCGAGAGCGGCACCGGCAAGGAGGTGATCGCCGATCTGACCCACGCCTGGAGCCCCCGCGCCTCGGGCCCTTTAGTCAAGGTCAACTGCGCCGCCATCCCCGAGACCTTGCTGGAAAGCGAGTTGTTCGGACACGAAAAAGGCGCGTTCACCGGCGCCACCGACCGGCGCATCGGCCGGTTCGAGGAGGCTCGCGGCGGAACGGTTTTCCTCGACGAGATCGCCGAGATGTCGCCCGCGTTGCAGGCGCGCCTGTTGCGCGTGGCCCAGGACGGGTCCTTTCAGCGCGTCGGCTCCAATGCCGAGGTGCGCTCCGACGCCCGCATTCTGGCGGCCACCAATCGCAACTTGGAAGCCGAGGTCGCCGCCGGCCGGTTCCGCGAAGACCTGTTTTTCCGCCTCAACGTGTTCGAGATCTACGTCCCTCCCCTGCGCGAGCGCGCCGCCGACATTCTGCCGCTGGCCTACCATTTTCTCGACCGCTTCACGACGGGGCGCGCGCGCCTGTCCGCCGCCGCCGCCGCGCTGCTGGAGTTGTATCCCTGGCCGGGCAACGTGCGCGAGTTGCGCAACGCCATCGAGCGGGCGGCGCTCATCTCGCGCGGCGAGTTGATCCTGACCGAGCACCTCCCGCGCCGGATTCAGCGCGCGGGGGACGAATCGGGAGTCGCCGTGGACGCCGATTCGCCCACCCGGCGCATGGAGGAAGTCGAGCGCTCGCTGATCCTCAACACGTTGCGCGAAGCCGACGGCAACCGCAGCGAAGCCGCGCGCCGCCTCGGCATCAGCCGCCGCGCCCTTCACTACAAGCTCCGCCGCTACGCCGAGCAAGGCTACGCCATCGATGCGGATTGAATTGGCGTAGGCTTTTTAGCCTGCGCGTTGTTTGTCTCTTGTTTTTGCGCCTCTCAGTCATGGTCTGCGATCCATATCGGTTGCCGAGCGCGGGCATCCTCGCCCGCAAGAGATTGAGATCCGACAAGATCCGATTGTTCACGTCAGGGGTTTGTGGGAATATCTATCGAATCCGGAATAACGGTTGAGTGTCTTCGCGTGTCACATTGACGGGGTTCTCTCCGCAAATGCGCGATACAGGGGATTCCGGCCCGGCGGTGGAGCCTGGGGAGAGCCGTTCAACCCACGGAACACGCGGAGAACACGCAAGACCCGCGCGGCCAACCAAAGTCGAACTCTGGTTAGCGCGGCGGAACGCAAATGCGGAGGGGAAGATGGCTTTTCAACGCGGGAAACCACTGCGTGGGGGCGAACACGGTCCCCATCGCCGAATGAACGCCGCGATTGGGCGGCGCGCCGGGCCGTGGCAGCGCGTTTTCGCGCTGGCCGTTCTCGTTTGGCTGGCTTCCACGCCGCCCCTGTGGAGCCAGAACCTGATCACGGACGGTTCGAGTTTTGAAACGGGTCTCGACGGCTGCGGGTTGGCGATCCTAGCCGGGCAGTTTGACCGGGAGTGCGCCGGCGTGGTCCTGGAGAACGATCCCGCGACGGCGGCGGTGGGCGCGCGCAGCCTCAAGTTT
>JAPLSS010000176.1 GCA_026398515.1 Candidatus Sumerlaeota bacterium
TTCTGACCATGCCTTGCGAATGGCAAAAGCGATTTAACGCTTCGGACCTGGAGGTGGTTGAACGCATGGAGAGCCCTGTGGATGAGGCGATCGTTGACGAGCTCTTCCGCAAGTTTGGCAACTTCCGCAGGGCTTGTGACGAGAAGGGCATGCCGGCCAAGAGCTTCGACATGTACGGGGCCACTGCACGCACACTGCGCGCCTTCAACGGATCACTGCACGATCTGATGGCCGTCGTGCGCGATTTCATGCCATCAAATCCGGACCTCGCGGCACCCGCTTGACCGTGCGCCTGATGGCGTGCATAGCAGGAGTAGATCAATGATGACTAAGCGCATCCAGGTGAAGAACTTCATTGACGGAGTGTGGGCGGCGCCTGAGGGCAGCGAAACCCTGGAGGTCACCAACCCGGCGACACAGGAGGTCATGGGGTCCGTCAGGCTGAGCGGAAAGGGGGATGTTGATCGCGCAGCTCTGGCGGCGCAGGCAGCCTCGCGTGCCTGGCGCTCCACGCCCCCCGCGGAGCGCGTGCAATTCCTCTTCCGGTTGAAGGACCTCCTGGAGCGTGACCTCGAGGATCTTTCGCGCACGATCACCATGGAGTGCGGGAAGACGCTGGATGAGTCGCGCGGCGAGATCCGGCGCGCGATTGAGAACGTCGAGGTGGCTTGCGGGATCCCGATCTTGATGCAGGGGCGGATCTCGGAGGATATTGCCCCAGGCATTGACGAGATCATGATTCGCCAGCCGGTGGGCGTGGCGGCAGTCATCGGGCCCTTCAACTTTCCGGGGATGATTCCCTTCTGGTTTATGCCCTATGCCCTGGCGTGCGGGAACACCTATCTCATCAAACCTTCGGAGAAGGTCCCGCTCACGATGCAGAAGATCATGCGCCTGATCGAGGCGGCTGGCTTCCCGAAGGGGGTTGTCAACCTAGTCAATGGGGCCAAGGAGACCGTCGACGCGATTCTTGACCATCCAGCGATCCGGGCGATCAGTTTCGTGGGGTCGACGGCTGTGGCCAAGCATGTCTACAGCCGTGCCACCGCCAATGGTAAGCGGGCGCAATGCCAGGGAGGCGCCAAGAACCCAATCGTCGTCATGCCGGATGCCGACTGGGAGACGGCGGTCAAGATCATCGCCGACAGCGCATTTGGCTGCGCAGGGCAGAGGTGCTTGGCCGCGTCGCTGGCCATAACCGTCGGGGAGGCGCAGGCCACCTTCACCGAGGCCATATGCGACGCCGCAACGAGCCGGGTTGTTGGGAATGGGCTAGAGCCCGGCGTCCAGATGGGCCCGGTCATTACGCACGCCAGCAAGGACCGGATCGAGAGGCTGATCGGGACGGGGCAGGCGGAGGGGGCCGATATCCTCGTCGACGGCCGCGCGCCGCGCATCCCGGGGTGCGAAAAGGGGAGCTTTGTCCGACCGACGGTCCTGCGCGGGGTCCCGCCCGAGGGGGAGCTGGCACGGACCGAGCTCTTCGGCCCGGTGCTCGGCCTGATGCATGTGGATACGTTGGACCAGGCGCTCGAGCTTGTCAACCAGGGTCGCTACGGGAACATGGCTTGCATTTTCACGGGCAGTGGGCAGGCGGCTCGCAAGTTCCGTTACGGAGCGGATGCGGGGAACGTCGGTGTCAACATTGGAGTCGCCGCGCCTATGTCCTTCTTTCCCTTCAGCGGATGGAAGGAGAGCTTCTTTGGCGATCTGCACGGGCAAGCGTGGGACGCGGTCGACTTCTTCACCCAGAAGAAGGTTGTGATCGAGCGCTGGCCGAAAGCCTGGTCACGCAAGTTTTGAAGGTTAGTGGTTGACGTTCTCTGGCACCTTCGCACTTACAGCGAATCCGATCACTGCGCCTGACGGGATAGGTAGAATTCCTGAAGCGGGGGGCGCAGATCGGTGGGCGCGAGGGCTCGAAGAGTGGCGGATTGAACGTACGGAATAATGGGACTCTCGCGCGCAGATCCTGCTCTTGGGAGACTCGTCGCGCGAGGAAATCGGGTTAAGACAACCGGAAGGAGCGGGGGAGGAGATTCGAGCCAACGAATCCTTGCCTGGACAGCATGTGACTTTCAACCCATCCGGCCTCCAATCGGAGGCCGGATGATCTTGTTTTTGGCTGTGAGAGCGGGTGACGGGATTCGAACCCGCGAATGCTTGCTTGGGAAGAAGGCGACTCTCAGACGACCCGAATGCCTTGTTTT
>JAPLSS010000019.1 GCA_026398515.1 Candidatus Sumerlaeota bacterium
CGGTCGAAGCGCTGGCCGCCGTGGTCAAGCGGATCAAGCACGTCCACATCCGCGACTGCAAGGGGCGCGAGAAGAAACCGGGCTCGCCCGAGATGCAGGCCAACGGACGCGGCGACATCAACCTGCTGGGCTACATCCGCGTGCTGCACGAAAACGGCTACACGGGGCCGGTGGACCTCGAGGTCATCGGCGCGAAGGCCTACGAACTGCCGGCCTGCGTCGCCATCGCCGCCGAAGCCCGCGGGCACATGCAGGCGTGCTTGCAGGCATGCGGAGCGCGCTAGTCTTTTGTTGACTCCGCGCTCGCGCTCGAGCTCGTGCTCGTAATCGGCGGTTGCGTGCAAACCATCAACGACCGAGCACGATTACGAGCACGAGCACGAAAACACCGGGAAAGGACCATCGAACCATGCCACTCGAAATCGGAATTCTCGGCTTCGCTCACGGACACGTGAACGCGTATTGCACGCGCTGGCGCAAGGAGCCGGGCCTCGACATCAAGGTCGTGGCCGGCTGGGACCACGACTCCGCGCGGCTGGCCAAGGCCGCCAAGGACCACGGCGTCGAACCGGTCGCCAACGCCGACGACCTGCTGGCGCGCAAGAACATTACGGCGGTGGTCATCCCCGTCGAGACCTCGATGCACGCCGACCTGGTGGAGAAGGCCGCCGCCGCCGGCAAGGCCATCGTCCTGCAGAAGCCGATGGCGCTCACCATGCCGCAGGCCGACCGCATCGTCGATGCCGTCAGGCGCCGCGGCGTCCCGTTCAGCATGGCCTGGCAAATGCGGTGCGACCCGCAGAACCTGAAGATGAAAGAACTGATGACGAGCGGCGCGTTGGGCAAGGTGTTCATGATCCGCCGCCGCCACGGCCTCAACGTGCCGGCGATGGGCAATCTGGCGAACACCTGGACCGCCGCCCCGGACAAGAACCGCGACATTTGGGCCGACGACGCCTCGCACGCTATCGACTTCATCCACTGGATGGTCGGCGTCCCCGAAACCGTCACCTCCGAGATCATGTCGCTCGACAACCCGAAGGTGCCGATGGACAACGGCATGGCGATCTTCCGCTATCCCGGCGGGCCGCTGGCCGAGGTCTATTGTTCGTTCACCTGCTGCGCGGCGGAAAACACGACGGAGATCTTCGGCTCGAAGGGCAGCGCCATTCAGAACTACGGCGACAATCCGAGCTGCGGCGTGCCGCGGCCCAAGGACGCGCCGGGACTCAAGTGGTATCTCAAGGAGAAGAAGGACTGGATCTACAGCGACATCCCCAGCCCCGCGGCGCACGGCGAGCGCATCGCCAACCTGGCCGGCCCGATCTCCGACTTCCTGCACGGCAAGCGCCCGCCGATCTGCACGGCCGAAGAGGGCCGCACGTCGCTGCGGATGCTGCTGGCGTGCTACGTCTCCACCCGCGAAGGCCGGCGGGTGAAGCTGGACGATCCGGCGATCGACAAGGTGTAAACGACCAATAGAACACATAGGACATATATGACATGTAGGTTGTGTCGGTCCCTTCCGTCCTTAAGGTCCTTGAAGTCCCTTTTCTCTCAACTCTCAGAAAGGAACCCATTTCGTGCCCAAGCAACCCGCTCCCAGGAGAAAAGCCTGGACCGTGACGGCCAAAGGCAAGCGGCCAAATATCCTGATCATCGGCATCGACTCGCTCAAAGGGTCGCACATGAGCTGTTACGGCTATCCGCGCCTCACCACTCCCCACATGGACAAACTCGCCCAGGGCGGCACGATCTTTGAGGACTGCTACTCGCCCCACATCCCCACCACCCCGGGCTACGCCTCGATGCTTACCGGACGCGACTGCTTCGGTTGCGAAATCGTCGCCCTGCGCCACCGGGCCGGCATGACGCCGAAGATCAAAACCCTGCCCGAAATCCTGCGCAAGGTCGGCTACAATACGACGTGCGTCGGCTTCAGGGGCAACGCGGCCTCGCGCGGGTTCAGCAAGTACCTGCAACACAAGGGCGGCTGGCACTCCTGGGCCGAAGGGCGCCTGACCATCGCCCAGAACCTTAACGAAACCTTCATTCCCGAACTGGACCGCCTGTGCAAGTCGAAGAAGCCGTGGATGGTCCTCCTTCGCCATCTCGACCCGCACGCGCCCTACCTGCCCCCGGCGCCGTTCGAGCGCATGTTCTACCACGGCAACGAATGCGACCCGAAGAACAAGTCGATGAAGCCGGTCCTCGCGTTCAAGCCGTTCCGCGACTTTCTGGCCTCGTGGATGCCGCCGGGCATCAGCGACAAGGACTATGTCATCGCGCAATACGACGGTGAGATCGCCTACATGGACGCGTGCCTGCAGGCGATCTTCACCGCGCTGGAATCGCTGAAGGCGTTGGACAATACGATCGTGGTCATCAATTCCGACCACGGCGAAACGCTCTACGACCACGATTGCTACTTCGATCACCACGGCTTGTATGACAATATCTTGAAAGTCCCGTTGATCATTCGCTATCCGGCGAGAGTCCCGGCGGGCAAACGCGTTTCCGGCTTCTGCCAGCACAAAGACCTCGTGCCGACGCTGCTGGAGCTGGCCCGCATTCAGACTAACCTCAAGTTCGAGGGGCGCTCGCTGATGAAGCTGGTGCGCGGCGAGGTCGCCTCGCTCGATTCCGAGTTCTACATCACCGAGTGTACCTGGATGCGCAAGCACGGCTGGAGGACGCCGGAGTGGAAGCTGATCGTGGCGCTGGAGCCGGACTTCCACTTCAAGCCGATGGTGGAGTTGTATAATCTCGTCCAGGACCCCGAGGAGAACCACAACCTGGCGGACAAGGAGCCGAAGGTCGTCGCGATGCTGCGCGCGCGGATGGAGGCCTTCATCGCCAAACGCGAGAAGGAGCAAGGGATCGAAAACCCGATCCTGCATCCGGGGATCTGGCACGGCCACTTGGAAATTGGCCCGTCCTTCAAAAGCAGCGAACAGGCCTACAACACGCTGCACATCGGCAGCGCCGCCCAGGCGGAGAGATTGCAGGCGAGGCAGAAGGGGAAATGAAGTAGGAACACAATCAAAGGAGTCATTGATTTCATATGCTACGCGTCGCGGTAATTGGCTGCGGTCCGATTGGCAATCGCCATGCGGACATCTACAAGGACGACCCGACGAGCGAACTCGTCGCGGTTTGCGATATCATCAAGGAGCGCGCGGACAAGACGTCGAAACGCGTCGGCGCGCCGGCGTTTTATGACTGCCAGAAATTATTAGACACGCTCAAGCCCGAGGTGGTCAGCGTCGCCACCGGCGGCGTCGAGTACGGGAGCGACCACTACGAGCCAACGATGCAGGCGCTCGAGGCCGGCTGCCACGTCTTGGGCGAAAAGCCGATCTGCAACGAGATCGCCAAGGCCGAGGAGATGGTCGCGCTGGCGAAAAAGAAGGGCCTGTGCTACGGCATCGACATGAACCACCGCTTCACGCCCGCCTACCGCCTGGCGCGGCAATGGGTCGACGAGGGCCGGATCGGCCATCCGCTCTTCGTCAACATGGCGATGTGGATCAAGAACCCGGCGGAAAGCTCGCCGTGGTACATGTTCAAAGCGCTCAACCCGCACTCGGTCGACATCATGCGCTACTTCGCCGGCGACATCGAGGCCGTCCAAGCCTTCGCCATGAAGGCGCCGGGGCGCACGATCTGGACCACCATGCAGATGAACTGCCGCTTCAAGAACGGCGCGGTCGGCCACCTCAGCGCCAGTTACGACATCGAACGCGGCCACCCGATGGAGCGCTGTGAGATGGCCGGCCTCAAGGGGCGCCTGGTGGTCGACGACATGTGGAGAGAGGCGACGCTCTATCCCGCCGGCAACCCGCGGAAGGAAGTCTACACGAACCCGCTGTTCGGCGGCTACCGCGACTTCGTCGACACGTTCATCGCCCGGCTGCGGGCGTTCACCAAGCAGATCGACGGCGGCGCGAAGCCCGAGGAGATCGACGGCTCCGGCGAAGACGGCCTGGCGGCGCAGAAGGTCCTGCAAGCGGCCATCGAATCGGTGCAGGGCGAGAAGGTGGTGTACGTGAAATGAAAAGCGAACACGGGGACAGGCACGCTTTTCCGGCGGATCATAGCGGGGCGATCTGAGAGCTTCGGCCCCTTCGGCAAGCTCAGGACAGGCGGAAAAGCGAGCCGGTCCCGGTTTTTCCCACGAAACTCTTGAACCGCCGCCCGCGCTTCTTTACGCTGTCGGCCATCTTCATCTGACCGAACGAGGACCGCCGAATGGGTGACAAACTGAAACGCCAGATCGCCAAGATGATCGACCACTCGCTCCTGAAGCCGACGATGACGGACCGGGAGTTGGAGGAGGGATGCGCCGTGGCGCTGCGCTACGACGTGGCCTCCGTGTGCATCAAGCCCTATTACATGGCCCGTTGCGCCGCTCTTCTGCGCGGTTCGACCGTCGTTCCCAGCTGCGTCATCGGCTTCCCGCACGGCGGCCACCGCGCCGACGTGAAGCTCTACGAGGCCGAGAAGGCGCTGCTGGACGGCGGCATCGAGTTGGACGTTGTCAACAACATCGGCAAGGTCCTCTCGCACGACTGGCCGTACGTGGAAGCCGAGTTGCGCGCGCTGACGGACCTGATCCACCGCGGCGGCGGGAAGATCAAGGTCATCTTTGAGAACGCCTACCTCAAGGACGAAGAGAAGATCGTCCTCTGCAAGATCTGCGGCGGCTTGGGCGTCGATTGGGTGAAGACCTCGACGGGCTACGCCGACAAGGGCGCCACGCCGCACGACCTGAAACTGATGGTGGCGAGCGTGCCGCGCACGACCCAGGTCAAGGCCGCTGGCGGCGTGCGCGTCCTGCGCGCGGCGGTGATGGTGCGCGACATCGGCGCCACCCGCTTCGGCGCCACGGCCACCGTGCCCATCTGCGACGAAGCGGCCAAGGCCTCCGATGCGTTGCTGGCGCCTCAGCCCATCGCCGACTCCTTCGACGCGCCGTGGGCCGACGGCGTGCAATATCCCCGCCTCCCTGACGGCGCGCCCGATTTCTCCAAGATGACGCAGGACCAGAAGATGGACTACCTGCAGCGCGAACGCGATCGCATTTTCGGGCTATAAGAGAAGACAGTTTCACCACGAAGGCACAAAGGCACGAAGCATGCTTTTCCTTTGTGTCTTTGTGGTGGATTCTTTTTCGCGAAGGGGGGCGCGATGCATCTGGACGCGGTCTTCCTTTCCCGCCTGCAATTCGCCGTCACCGTGATGTTTCACTATCTGTTCCCGCCGGCGACGATCGGGCTGGGCGTGCTCCTGGTGATCATGGAGGCGCTGTATCTGAAAACGAACAAGCCCGTCTATGAGTCGATGGCGAAGTTCTGGACCGGCATCTTCGGGCTGAACTTCGCCATGGGCGTCGCGACCGGCATCGTCATGGAATTCCAGTTCGGGCTGAATTGGGCGACGTATTCGCGATTCGTCGGCGACGTGTTCGGCTCGGCGCTGGCGGCCGAGGGCATCTTCGCCTTCTTCCTCGAATCGGGCTTCCTCGCCATCATGGTCTTCGGCTGGAATCGCGTCGGGCCGAAGCTGCACTTCTTCTCGACGCTGATGGTCGCGCTGGGGTCGTTCTTCTCGGCGATCTGGATCGTGGTGGCCAACAGTTGGCAGCAAACGCCGGCGGGCTATCATCTGGTCGCGCACGGGGCGATGACGCGCGCCGAGGTCGCCAGCTTCTGGGCGGTGGTGTTCAACCCCTCCAGCGTGGCGCGCCTTTTGCATGTAACGCTGGGGGCGTGGATTCTCGGCGCGTTCTTCGTCATGAGCGTGACGGCGTATTACATCCTCCACGGGCGGCACCTGGAGTTCGCGCGCAAGGCGTTCACTATTGCGCTCGTCGTCGGCGCCCTGAGTTCGCTGGCGCAGCTCGCGGCCGGCGATTGGAGCGGCCGCATCGCCGCGCAACATCAGCCCGCGAAACTGGCGGCGATGGAAGGCGTCTTCGAAACGCGCGAATCGACGCCGATGCACCTGATCGGCTGGCCGGATCAGAAGGCCCACCGGATGCGCTATGGGATCGCCATCCCGGGGCTGCTCAGTTTCCTCGTCTACCACGATTTCAAGACGCCGGTGACGGGCCTGGACAAAATCCCCGACAACGAGGAGCCGCCTGTGCCGCTCCCGTTCTTCAGCTTCCGGATCATGGTCGGCTTGGGCGCGTATTTCATCGCGGCCACGCTGGCGGGCCTGTTCTTCCTCTGGCGCGGGACGCTGTTCGAGAAGCGGTGGCTCATGTGGGCGTTCGTGCTGTCGGTCGTCCTGCCGTATTTCGCGAATGAATTCGGTTGGGTGGCGACCGAAGTCGGACGGCAGCCGTGGGCGGTGCAGGGGCTGTTGCGGACGGCGGATGGCGTCTCGACGACGGTCGGCGCGCCGAGCGTCCTGGCCTCGCTTCTCTTGTTCGTCTTCGTGTACGCGCTGCTGTTCGCGCTTTTCCTGATGATCCTCGACCGCAAGATCGGCCGCGGGCCCGAACCCTACGGCGAGCCGGAGCCTGAGACCGTCGGCGGCCGCGGGCTGCTCGACGCGATCAGCCGGCGCGGGAAGAGGCAATACGACATGGTGAGTGGGAAGTGAGGCGGAATGACATGGACCCGCACGTAATTTGGTTCTTCCTGGTGGGCGTGCTGCTGGTGGGCTATGCGATCCTCGACGGGTTCGACCTGGGCGTCGGCGCCATGCACTTGTTCGTGAAGGAAGACGCCGAGCGCCGCGCGCTTCTGAACTCGATCGGCCCGGTGTGGGATGGGAACGAAGTGTGGCTGGTCACCGCCGGCGGGGCGCTGTTCGCCGCCTTTCCGCACGCCTACGCCACGGCCTTCTCCGGTTTTTATATCCCGTTCATCGGCCTGCTGTTCGCGCTCATCTTCCGAGCGGTGGCGATGGAGTTCCGCGGCAAGGAGCAATGGCCCTGGTGGCGGCGGATGTGGGACGCGGCGTTTTCCGTGTCGAGCATCGTCGCGTCGACGCTGTTCGGCGTCGCGGTGGGAAACATGATCCTCGGCATTCCGATCAATGCGTCGATGGAATACGCCGGCGGGCTGAAGGACTTGTTGCGCCCCTACGCGATCCTCGTCGGCCTGTTCAACCTCTCCATCTTCGCGATGCACGGATCCATTTACCTGTATATGAAGACCGAGGGCCGCTTGCAGGCGCAGGCGCGCGGCTGGATCTATAAAACGTTCTTCGTGTTCCTCGCGCTCTATATCATTACAACCATCATCACACTGTGGCGGATTCCGTCGATGCTCGGGAATTTTGAGCGGTTCCCGTGGGCGTGGGCGGCGGTCGTGGTGAACGTGCTGGCGATCGCGAACATCCCGCGCGCGGCCCGCCTCGATCAGCCCCTCCGCGCGTTTCTTTCCTCGGCGACGGCGATCGCGGCGCTGATCTTCCTGTTCGGCATCGGGGTGTTCCCGAACTTGATCGTCTCGTCGCTCGGGTCCGAGTTCAACATGACGATCTACATCGCCGCTTCCTCGGAGAAGACGCTGTGGATCATGTTCGTCATCGCCCTGCTGGGGATGCCGTTCGTGCTGGCTTACACGGCGTCGATTTACTGGATCTTCCGGGGCAAGGTGCGAATGGATCGGTTCATTTACTAGGCCGCATAGCGGATGATTTCCAATTCAGCCTCACCCGCGACGGTTGCGAGAATCTCATCCACTCGCCTGAGCACCGTGTCCTCGATCAAGTGCTGGCCGCAATTCCCGCATTGAAGAACTGGAAGGCCCTTCAGGATCACGATTGTGTGGTCGGTGGTCTTGAACGGCAGATCGCTCCTTGTTGGCTTCATTGGATCGCCACAGACGGTGCATTTCATCTTCTCGCCCTGTTTGCTCCTTTGCTTCGAGAATAGAGGTATGGAGTCCCGCCTTTAGGCGGAATGCTGCGGACCAAGCTGAGGCGAAGCATTGTAGATTCCGCTTAAAAGCGGGACTCCCTACCCCCGATTCTCCTGTGTTTTCGGGTAACCCGCAGAACCATAGGCTGCCTTAGCCTACATATCGATCCCCAAACCCCTTCCCACGCCCTTGATATGATCTCTCGCCGCGGCGTAGTCCTCCGGCGACTTCAGGTGTTCGATCATCAGCGGGATTTCGCGGGGCAACCGATTCAGTTCCGTTAAGTAAGTCCGATAATCCATATTGCCCTGCCCGGGGAGGATCTCATCCAAATGCAGCGCGAGGTTGCCTCGCAAAATAAGGTCCTTCGCGTGGCAACTGACGATCCACGACCCCAGCAGTTCGAAGCACCGGCGGAGGATCGAGCCGGTGTCGTAATACATCCGCGGCGAAACAATGATGTTGCACGGATCGAGGTGCGCGCCGAACGCCGGGCGGTCGACGGCCTTGATCAGCGCCAGGTACGATTCGGGGCTGTCGGGATACATCCACTGCATCATCTCCAGGCAGAACTTCGCCCGCTTCGGCTTGACCGCGTCGACGATTTCGCGCACGACCTCGACGGCCAGGTCGAAGGCCTTTGGGGTCAAGTCGTCGGGATGCGGGCCGATCCTCGAATTGGGCAGGAAGGTGCCGAAGTAGTTGACCGTGCACAGCGCTCCGACCTCATCGGCCAGCGCGAGCTGCTCGCAGACGCGCCGGCGCATCTGCTTCGCCTTCTCCTCGTCGCGGTCGATCATGTTGCCCCACGCGTTGCACTCGGCGAGAAGGATGTCCTCGCGCGCGAACGCCTCGCGAAACGCGCGCACTCGATCGGGGTCTTTCAGCGAGAGTCGGTTGGGGCAATATGCCGCCCGATAGCCGAACGCCTTGTGCGCGCGCGCCAGTTCCACCGGATCTTCGATCGCCGGAATGCCCTGCCCGCCCAGTCGGATCATCGAATGAGCCTCCTTGATCGGTTCATCGTCCTGCCCCTAATCGTCCTGCCTGCATGCAGTCTGTCCGCTTTGGCACCCGCCAACAGGCAGGACGATGAACGACTATTGATGCCA
>JAPLSS010000059.1 GCA_026398515.1 Candidatus Sumerlaeota bacterium
ATCGCCGTGCCCAATTTCCTGGAGGCGCAAACACGCTCCAAGGTGGCGCGCGTCAAGGCCGATATGAGGAGCCTGGCCACGGCCATTGAAGCCTACACGGTGGATTGGAACCTGGTGATGGGAACGCGGGATATCATGGACGCCACGGGCCTCGCCCAACAGAAAGCCCGGCTGGTGGCGTATTCTCGTCTGACGACGCCGGTGGCCTATATCACCGCCATCCCGCGCGACCCGTTTCAGTTCGGCAACCTGTCGGGAAACCGTGCGGACGACGTCTTTCAATTTCAGGCCAGCAATTCCTTCAGCAAGAAGACCGGCAATGCCGCCTGGTACTACCCCCGTCTCCGGGGATACACGTGGGTGTTGAATTCCCTGGGACCCAATCTGCGGGCTCCCGGCCCCAATATCATCGAGGTCCTGCGCGGGACGACGGATGTATCCAAGACGCTGACCTACGACCCCACCAACGGGACGGTCAGCGAAGGCTATATCATTCGCACCAATAAGGGCGATTACGTCGTCGACCTTGCGCCGGCGGTATAGCCGGGCGACGAGCACAACGGTCTTCGGCGCTTTTGACAAGCCCCGTGTATTTTCAACAAGCTCGCAAGTGCGCGGCGGCCGGCTACGCAGACCGGCGGCATGTATGGCCCAGACCGTCTACTCGTGCGCATCATCGCTACGGGGTCCGTCGGTCTGATCCTGGCTGGGCTGATCTGGCTATGGGTGGAATTCGTCCAGCCACCTTCTTGAAGCACGAACGCAACCGGTGACATCGCGTCTCCAGCGCTTCCCTGGCCCCCACGCGCGTGGATCGACGGCCAAGCTCAGCGGGGGCCGAAGTGCAATGGTCGGACCGGCAGGCGATCCTCGATCCTGGAGGCTCCCAGGCTGGTTCTTTATGGGTTCAGCACGGGGCAAACGGGGGGAAGGGCGGAACTCCGCAAAATCCAGCGAAAATCGGAACACGAGGGGCTTTGTCTCGCCTGCCGCCGGCCTCCCGGCGGCGTTCGTGTTTCAGAAAGGCGGCTGGACGAATTCGCGCCACAGCCAGACCAGCCCGGCCAGCAACAGCCCGACGACCCTCCCACAACATCCGCTGAACGAAACCTTCGTAAGATCGCACGTGCGTTTCCCCTGGACGCCTGCGAGTAACTGTCAAGACTATGAGGTCGATGAGAATACCCGCTCGGGAATTCTGAGCAAGGTTCCTGTGCTAGCCAGGAGGACACGGTTTAGAAGCACGGTTCCACAAGCACTTTACAGAGACGCGCCAACTTCTTGGCACGCGATTTTCTCCCCGATGGACCGGTGCGAACATTGGCGTGAGATATATTGTCGGGGCACTTTTCGTCCAGTTCCTTCCGCGGATAGAAGGCTAACTCCCTCGCTTGCCCAGCCTCGAAGCTGACGAGCCCTGTACCTTTGTAAAAACGGGAAAGCGTTTCTACTCGTGTCGTTAGAGAAGCGATGTTCACCGAGAAAACTTCAAAATCAAACGCGCCGCCAGAAACTTGAAACTTTTTGTCCTTGTGCCACCACCGCTCGTAAAGAATGGCGCGATAGAGTTCCGCAACATCTGGAATCTCTGGATCGGACGGAGCGATATCAGGCACTCTAGGCCTCGCCCAAGAACCACTTGATCAACCCAATCGTTCGTTCAGTGTCTGATAACCGGTAAACATCCTCTTCATCTATATCATGGTCCGGGTCGCTTTTCAGGTAATGCGCCCGTTCTGAGGTCTCGACCTCGATCTCCAAGCATTTTTCGCCCTCATACCACTCAAACTGTAATCTCCCGCCCATAAGCGCCACAACGTACGGCGTGGGAATATCAGATCGTTTGGCTAGCGGCCGCAGAATCTTTCTGGCGGCTGTCAAGATGGGTTTTGGAATGGCGGGAGCGCCATACCCGTCCCAGTTCGGCTTAAGGCGGCTAACCTCTATCAATTCCCGATTCACGTTTGCTTCGAAATCCGGGTTGACATATTGAGTCAACACCGGGGGAGGCGGGGTGTCAGGGCGGTCTATTGTGTCCGGGTCACTCTCCGTGAATTCATCCACGCCCTTGTATCGAAAATCAAAGGCGTTACTGGTAAGCCTCGTATCGTCATACGTGCCTGGAGCTGTGAGTGTTGGGATCATCGTCTTAACCTCTGTGGTTTTAGCAATTGCGTGGCCAGCCGATGAACAGTCCTCTTGTAGTTTTCAAAACCCTTCGCGGTTTTCTGAGCAAACTCTAGGCCATGCTTGCGTACGTCCGCCTGCACGTTTACCGCAAGGATTACCTTCTCCTCCGCTTGGGTTAGTTCGAAAGAATACGAGTGCTTCCTATACATCATCGTAAACCGGTAAGCCTTAGAAACAAGCTTGTATTTTTGGGGCAAATTGAGGGAGGGGTAGGCAGCGAAGGAACCGCATTCCTCAAAGTATAACGCATCTACCGAAAAGTGAAAATTGCACCCAACCGCCAACAACGGAGTATTTGACAGAGCTTCGAGCACCTGAGCCATGGGTTTTCCACAATCGTCCTTGGGGTCTTCCGACTCAATCGTCAGTCGGCTCGGACTAACCTCCCATGACATCTTCGACTTCTGAAAACGATAACGCATCAGAGGCGCGTCTAAGCCTATATGCAAATGCGCCTCCCCCCACTCAGACGTGATCCCATGGCTGGCAAGCCATTTTGGCTCAATGATATACATATTGAGCGTGCCGGCAGCCACGCAATTCAACTTGACCAAGGCAATCGGTGTCACGTTTGCCAACCCTTTTCGATGCTTCCGAGACATTCTTTGGCCACATAACCACATGGAGAATAGTCGAACCAAGCTCCGCCGTCAATGGTTTTGCGCTTCTTCATTTTCTTGGGTACCCGAGCCCCCTCGCGGGTCTCTCGCGCCATGACCACCCAGGCCAGCCCGTGCGCGTGGGCCTCCAGGGCCATCAGGGACCGGACGGCAGAGCGCAGCGTATGATTCGTCGTGGTGATGTCGTCGAGCGTCCAAACCACCTTGCCGATGCAGCCCCGGATCTCCGGCTTGGCTTCGATCTCGGCATGTTGGGCGAAGCCTCCGCGTCCGCACTTCTCCCACGGCTGGAAGACCGTCAACCGCTCGGCCCCGAGCTCGCCGGCCACGGCGTCGGTGGTTTCGTGGCGCGGGCGTTCCCGCCTGCGCGGGCGGCTGCGCTTGCTCAGCCCCGCTGTCATGACCAGGGATTCTCGTTCGCGTCCGCCCGCCCAGAGCAGAAAAACTCACGCCACGTCAACGCCCGCGTGAGAGGCGTCCCTCGTGTGGCTAGGGAGTAATAATGTGGAACCCGCCCGGGGGCGTATGGAATCCGCCGAGGGGCGTATGGATGCCGGTGGGCGCGGGAGTAATAATATGAAATCCGCCCGGCGGCGTATGGAATCCACCCGGGGGAGTATGGAAGCCGGTGGGCGTGGGAGCAATCGTATGAAGTCCGCCCGGCGGCGTATGGAACCCGCCGGGGGGAGTATGGAAGCCGGTGGGCGAAACCGTCACAGTGGCGGTCGGATGGTGGTCCCCGCCGTGGTCCCCGCCGTGCCCGTGCCCCGTGTCATAGGCGCATGCCGCGAACACCGCCACGACAGCCAACGCCGCCGTCAGGCCCCATGGCCACAACGAGACGCTCTCTTCCTTTCTCATCGGACGCTCCCTTCGAGGCCGCGATGAAGCGACGCGGCCGTGGTCAAATAAGGTGAACCAAAAGCAGTCTCAGGCGCGATGGTTCGGGGCCTTATAATGATTCCGCCCCGCCGTTGTAAAGCCATTTATGCGAAACGCGCGGGCCGCGGGCACGTTGTCATTGCTTTTCCGAACCGGCCGCAAGCACGATTTCAGGTCAGAGCGCGGGAGGAATCACGGAGTCGGGGGCTAGAGCATGCGGCATGTTCTGCACCTGGGCAGCTACGCCCAGGGGGTCAACGACATCGTCTATCTGATGCAGCGCGCCCTGGCGCCGCTGTGCGAGCTGAAGGCGCTCGACCTGCGGCTCTACCGGCGCGTCCTGCGGCTTCGCATTCCCAGCGCCTGGGTCGACTGCGACGAGGGGCGCCACTGGCTGCGCCGCGAGAAGATCGAACCCGTGCTGCGCGATTTCCGCCCCGACGTCGTCGTCTGCAACGCCGGCGGCATTTCCTTTCGTCCCGACTATCACGAAGAACTCCGCCGGCGCGGCCTTCTGCGAGTCGGCATCGCGCTTTCCGACCCCGACGTGTTTCCCCGGCACGGCCAGGTTTTCGCCAAACACTTCGATCTCTTTTATACCAACGCGCGGTCTTCGCTCGCCGACTATCAGGCCATCGGGGTCGAAGCGCGCCTGCTGCCCTTCGCGGGATTGCCGGAGTTCCATCGCCCGATGCCGGAGGTCCCCAAGCGCTTCGACGTGGTTGTGGTCGGCGCCGCGCGGCCCGAACGGCGCGCGTTTGTGGAACACCTCAGGGAAAAAGGAATCTCCGTCGGCGCGTTCGGCGCGGGATGGAGTCGTTCGCCCTTCGCGCGGCGGCGCGCCGTGCATGGCGAGGCGCACGTGCGGGCCATCAACTCCGGACGGATGTACCTGTCCTTCAGCGCCACGCAAGCCGGCCACCGGAACGTCAAGGTCGGCGTCTTCGAAGCTGCCGCCTGCGGGGCGTGCATCCTTACCGAGCGGTTCGAGGAAATGGAGTCGTATTTCGAATACGGACGCGAAATCCTGGGCTACGCGACCTTCGACGAAGCCCTCGAATGGATTCGCCGCTGCCTGGGAGACGAGCCGTTCCGCCGCTCCATCGCCGAACGGTGCCGCGCGCGCCTTTCGGCCGAGCACACCTGGCGGCATCGCTGGGAAGGGGTGCTGCGGGACGTCGAGTGGCGCAGGCTTTCCCGCCTGTGAATGCCGGCATGGCGCAGCGTGCAGACAATCACAGGCTGTAAAGCCTGCGCCACTCTCCCGAAAATGAGGTACGGAGTGACGCCTTTAGGCGTTATCCCAGGCGTATCTGGATTGGCTCACAAAACGCCTAAAGGCGTCACTTCGAACTCCTTTTCGGGCCTTTCCGGGTGAGCGAAGGGCCATGAGCCGCTGTCGCCGTAAATCGTTGATCTCTGGTTCGTTCAGCGTTTACTCTGAAGCCTACGGGAACAGCCGCCGGGAAGGTCTTTATGCGCGTCCAGTTTTCGCCCGACAATCCCGCCACCGGGTCGCTCGTCAAAGCGTTGCGGCGCACGGCGCGCTACCACGCCGCCGCCTGGCTTGGGCTTCCGATCAAGCCGCTGAAGCTGCGCGTCAAGGTCACCAACCGCTGCAACGCCCGCTGCTTCATGTGCAACGTCTGGACCCAGCAGGACAACGCCGCGCCCTCGCTGCCCCACGAGATTTCGGTGGAAGGATATCGGCGCCTGTGCCAGGTCAACGCCGACTTCCTCTCGAAGGTGAACCGCGTCTCGCTCACCGGCGGCGAGCCGACGCTGCGCCGCGATCTGGTCGGCATCGCCCGCGTGTTCAGCGAAGCCCTTCCCAGGGCCGACCTGAGCATCAACACCAACGGCTTCAGCACGCACCGAGTCTTGGAGGCCGCCCGGCAAATCCTTTCATTTCGGAAGAAGATCATCTTCATGGTCAGCCTGGACGGCGTCGGCGAGGCGCACGACCGGACGCGCGGCGTGCGCAACGTCTTCCCTAAGGTGCAGGCCACCATCGACGGCCTGCTGGAGATGAAGAAGAGCGCCCCGGGGCTGAAGGTCGAGGTCAACCACGTCATGACCGAGCGCAACCCCGACGAGCTGCCCCGCGTGGCCGCGTTCTGCCGCGAGCGCCGCATCTACATGAACCCCATCTACGTGATTCACGGGGAGCTGTATGACAACGACACGGCGGATCTCACGTATACCAAGGAGTTGCGGGAAAAACTGCTGCGTCACATTCAGGACGTGATGAAGGACGACCAGTCGCTGCAGTTGCGCGAGGTGGTCGACATGCTGGAGAACCGCCCGCGCGACTTCGACTGCTGGGCCGGGCGCGTGATCCTGATTCTCGAAGACGACGGCCAACTGTATCCCAACGGCGGCTGTCCGAAGCCGTTCCTGCTCGGCAACGTCAAGGACTTTGATTACGACCTGAGGCGGCTGCTCGCGTCCGACCAGGCGCGGAAGGTCCTGCGCAAGGCGAGCCGCTGCCGTGCCTGCCGTCTGTCGTGCGAAACGATGACCACCCTCCAATACCCCGAGGCGCTGACGGGCTATCGGCGAACGCGACGGTAGGCGCGGCCGGCCCGACCAGGCTTTCTTGGACCTACTGGACGCAATGGACGCAATGGACGCAGTGGACTTGCGGGGCTAGCGCACAGGGTTCGCTGTCAGTCTGGGAGTTCAATTCCGAACAGCCGCATGAAGCTGGCGATCATCCGGTAGGTCAGCCCCCAGACCGTGTAGCGCTCGTAGGCGAACGACGGCCAGACTTTCCTCGGGTATTCCCCCGACGGGCGATAGGGGCGGGCGCGCGCGGAGTCGGCGAAGTGCGCCAGCGGAATCCAGACCGCGGACTGAACCTCGGGGCTGAGAGTCAGGCGCGGCTTCGCAGGGCCATGATACACATACGGGGTGACAATCAGGCGTTGGCTTCCCCGTAAGTCGAGCAGCCGCCCGATGCGCATCGCCGGCGTGAGCGCCAATCCGACCTCCTCCCGCGTTTCGCGCCGCGCCGCGTTTTCGAGGGTGGAGTCCCGCAACTCGCGGCGGCCGCCGGGAAACGCCATGTGGCCCGACCACGGATCGCCCGGGCAGACGGCGCGTTCGATGAAGAGCGTTTCAATGCGGCTCGACGGCGCCTGGCGCACAATTATGGCGACGGCGGCGCGGGGCGTGTCGTCGTCGGCCGGCGGATCCAGCGGCAGGTCCTGCCGCTGCAAGACCGCGGCAATCTCCGCGATCGAACAGGGGTCGAAAGACGGGGAGGAAGACAACCGCGCCACGAAACGCCCTTCGCGTCGGGACAATGCGTATCCATGTTGGATGTCGATGGAGCTTGAGTTCGCAGTCCCGGGTTGATCAAAAAACTGTTTGCTTAACGCGTCTTTGGGCCAGTGGCGCGGCTCATGCCGCGACTACGAACTCAAGCCCCTACGATGGTCGTCCGTCACCTGCCATTTGTCGCTTGATCCCTGGAAGCGGATTTGCGGCGCGAAGCGGTCGAGCAGAATGATCAGCGTTCGCTTCTCGTCGGCGGACAGCCCGGCGGCCATCTCGCGAACGGCGGCTTCCACCGGCTCGCGAATCTGCTGGAGCAGATCGCGGCCCTTGGATGTCAGGCGCGTTCGCTTCACCCGCCCGTCGACCTCCTCGGATTCGCGCGCGATCAGGTCGGTCGCTTCCAGGCGTTTGAGAAGGCCGGTGACGTTTGGCTTGGAGGTGGGAATCTGACGGCTCAGCTCAATCTGCGACCAGCCGTTTTCCTCCGCGCGTTCGAGCGCCTTTAGGACTCCCATCTGCGCTCCCGTGATGCCGAAGGATTCCAGAACGGTTGCCACGCCGCTCTTGATGCGCCTTCGCGCACGGAAAATCGCATCGACAGCTTGCGCTTCGATTGGTTCCGCGGTTGGTTCGTCCATGGCCCCAAGCGCCTCAAATGGCGATGAAAGGAAACGACGTCCGAAATCCGAGCGCAAGACTACGCTCGCGCCGGGGCGTTTTGCAATGACCGTTTGGGCGTGCCAATAGCCGATAGCCAGAAGACAATAGCCAATAGGCGATCGAACGACAAGGCGTTTCGCGCTCCTGGTTTCGCGTTTCGGGGCGAATTGGCGAATAGGTAGATGGGAATTCGACGGCACAGCGTTGAAGGACGCCGACCTCGCCGCGGGCGGCCCGGGCCTCGAATCCCGGATGCTTCGCGTGGTTGGCGATTCCTCGTCGCGCCTCCCGGCAAGGCCGCCTTCGGCAAGGTCGGCGTTTTCCGGGCCCTGTTTTCCCCAAGCCGGCGTTTGGCTATCGGCGATTGCCTATTGGCCATTCCTTCGCGTCGGCCCAGGCGGAGCCTGAGGGGCTTCTCCAGAAAATCAAACCATCGTCAGATTTCCGGCGAGACTGAATTGGCGATCAATCCAGGAAATCAAGGCGCATTCCCTGCCCAAATCCAGCTTGGAACACCTTTTCGCCAACGTCGCGACGACATGTCATAGATTTGGCACACACCACGTCAAGAAACCGCTAAAGCCACGCAAACCATTGTCCGAAGCGTTTAGTACGGCTGGTGTCAGGTGGACGGTCCCGCTGCGCGCTCTGGCATTCCGACACGAATGGGAGCGAGAGGGGGGCCGAAACCGAGGCGCTCGAAGACTGTCCAGCGGAAGAAGAAACGACGGACTGCCGATGAACGAAAACGCCGCCGCCGTCGTGAAGCGCCGATCCTGTTCCATGACCAGGGGAAGCCGAACAATGTTCACGCGCGCACGCATCGCGGCGCTGGTTGTGTCCCTCAGCCTGCCGTTGGGCGGGTGCTTCTGGGGCAAGTCCGCTCCCCGCTACCACGCGAATCAACTCAATAGCTTTGATCTCTTCGAAGACGCGTCGCTGAAGGAAGGCGATGAGGTCGTCGCCCTGCACGAGCCGCTGGAGCGCAAGATGGCGGAGCCGCTCTCGCTGGCGGCCCCGGAATATCGCTTGCGCCCAGGCGACGTGGTCGAGGTCACTTATCAGACGCTCTATGAGTCCAATCCCGAGGAATACACCCTGGAAATCGGCGACCAACTGCTGGTCGAGGTCCTGTATAACCCCGACCTGACGCGCACGGCCACCGTGCGGCCGGACGGGCGGATCACGCTTCCGTTGGTGGGCGACCACTACGTGCTGGGCAAAACGACCACCCAGATCGATCAGGAATTGCAGTTGATTTACGGCCGCTACGTCAAGGCGCCGGAGGTCCACGTCGCCGTGCAGAAGTTCAATTCGCGTGTCGACGAAATCCTCGCCGCCATGGCGCCTCTTTCCACGGGCCAGCGGCGCACGGAGCCGGTGCGGCCGGACGGGCGGATCACCCTGCCGCTGATCGGCGACGTCAACGCCGCCGGGTATTCGGTGAAGGAAATCGCCGAGGACGTGCAAAAACGCTACACTAAGGCCGCGCGCGGGCTGAGAGCCGACTTGGGTCTTTCGGCGGTCGTGGCCCCGCAGGTCTACGTCATGGGGCGGGTGAAGACGGCCGGCGCCTTTCCGATCAACGGCCGGATCACCGCGGCCCAGGCCATCACGCTGGCGGGCGACGCTCTGGACGACGGCGACCTGGAGCGCGTCGTGCTGGTGAAACACGGCGTGTACGCCGAACCGACCTCGTACCTGTTGAACGTGAAGAAGATGCTGCGAGAGGGACGCCTGGAGACCGATGTGATGGTCGAGGCCAACGACCTGGTCTATGTCCCGAAGATGGGGCTGCCCCAGGTGTACGTGGCCGGCGACGTGGCTGTGCCCGGCGCTTTCCTGTTCGAGCCCGGCATGGACATCTTCGACGCCATCGCCCTGGCGCAGGGCAGCCTGCCCACGGCGCAGCTCGACAGCGTGCTGGTGATGCGCCGCACGAACGTAAAAGAGCCGGTGGCGTTTCGGGTGGATCTGACGAAGGCCATTCACCGTGGCGACATGCGCTACAACCTGGCGCTGCAGCCCAACGACGCGATCTTCGTTCCGAAGACCTATATCTCGCGGGTGGACCAGTGGATCGACCAGTGGATGACGCAGGGCGTGTATTCCGCGTTTCCCGACTCGTCGAGCCTGGGCTTCCTGCTGGACGCGCGGGACCTGGGTCTGATCGATTGGAACAGCGGGTCGAGCACACGAACGAGGTCGGTGACAAAGCCCGGCGCCAATGGGTCGTCGTCGACGACAACGACCTCGACCACGTCGTCGGGCGGCGGCGGCAGCGTCCGGAGCCGGTGAGCGCTGAGGCGCCCGCCGGAGAATTTGAGGTTTTCGGCAAAGACGATTCGTGTCAGGATGGCGGTGTTCTCGGGAGGGTGTGGACCCATGGCAACACAGCATAGCCGCTTCGCCGGCCTGCGCGAATACTTGCGCGTGTTCTTCTCGCACCTGTGGCTGATCGCCCTGGTGGTGGTCGTCGTCGTGGCCGCGGCCGCCGTGGCCACCTTGACGGCCACCCCGGTCTACACGGCGGTGGCCAAGGTGCAGGCCAAGCCGCCGGCGGCCGCGACGCCGTTTGGCGCCGCGGGCTACCCGTCCGAAG
>JAPLSS010000209.1 GCA_026398515.1 Candidatus Sumerlaeota bacterium
CCCCCAGAAACCGAATACGTGGTGAGAAATCCTGTTTAACAACACTTTGTCAGTTCAACGACTCAAAACCGAGCGCCAACGGAATCACAGCCACTCCGGAGCTTCATAATCGACGGCCAGGGCATGAAGATAGTTCGCGTCGCGGCTGTCGCGCGCGCCGCTGACGAGATACTCGATGTTTCCCGGCAGTTCGCGGCGCCGCAGCATTCCCTCGAACGGGTCGCGCTGGATTCGCATCCAGGTCAACGGGATGTCGGGGCCGGCGACGGCGCGGATCTCGCGGAGGCATTTGATCGGTTCCGGCCACTTGGGATCGCCGCCGATCTGAATCCGGATGTTGCGCAGTCTCGCCACGTCTTTCAGGAGGCGGGTGTCGGGCGTGTGGTAATGAATCAGCCCCGCGCCGAAATGGTCGATCAGCCGCTGAAGGTAAGGAAGGCCGAATTCCTGGAACATCTCGTTCGAGCAGCAAAGATAGTCGTCCAGGTTCAGGCTGATGCAGGGCCATGGGTCCCAGTCCGATCTTTCACAGACCCACCCGCCGGCCACTTGGCCGATGAGGTTCAGTTGAAACTCATAGAAATCCCGGGCGATTGCCACAGCCTTTTCGCAAAGCGCGTGCGTTTCCTCAGGCTGCTGGCACAGCGCCATGTACGCCCGGTCGTACCCCAACAGGTTCGTCATGAGGTGCAGCCCGTCCTGAGCCATGTAGGGCGACAGGAAGAACTTCCCCGCGGCGTACGCCTTCGCCCTCTCCAGGCGCCGTCGCATTTCGCGCGTCACGGGCAGGTCCCACTGGATCTCCATGGCCATCAGCGCATCGAAATCGGCGACGTGCTCCACGACCATGCTGCCCGAGCCAAACCCGCCCACCACGTGGTGGAAGACGGGATGGCCCATCGCCTCGCAGACGACGCCATGCCCGTAGCATCCCAGCAGCGCGGTCATCGGCAGGCTGTCGTCCGCCACCTCGCGGAACAGGCGCAGATTGTGGTCGATCACCGGAAGCAAACGGTCCAAGTCGACCGGGCCGTCCAACGGGCTGCCCGCCGGCGGCAGCTTCAACACGCGCTGAACGCTCTGGCGCGTCGCGCCGTTGGGATACTTCCGCATCGCGTCGACGCTCAGGAGGATTCGCCGCTGGAAGGCGCCCTCGCAAAAGGCTTTCCGACGGGCGATCGTCGCTTCGGCGTTTTGCTTGTAGCAGAGAGGGGGCACGGAATTCTCTCCAGGTGATGCAGCACAGGAAAAGCGCGAAGCGCAAGGGCAATCGGCGGCCGCTCAGCCTCTGAACAGGGCCAAACCGACAACTCCTGTGCTGCCAGACATTCAGGGCGTTCAAACCGTTAGACGCTTCTGGCATTCCAGCCTGCGCGGCGTGGAGGTCGAGATCAACAACGCGCAGGCTGGAAAGCCTACGCCACTCATCGCGTCCTCAGAAACTCCTCCACCTCTTGCGCACGGGGCAGGGAAGGCTGGGCGCCGAGGCGAGTGACGGTCATCGCGCCGGCGGCGGAGGCGAAGCGTAGACATTCCGAGCGCGGGAGGCCGCGGGCGAGGCCCAGAGCGATCGCGGCGGTGAAGGCGTCCCCGGCCGCGGTCGGGTCGACCGCCTGGACATCGAACACGCCGAAGCGCTCGACGCCATCGGGATGCGCCCACAAACTGCCGCGCGCGCCGCGCTTGATCAGCGCCTCGCGGGCGCCCTGGCGCATCAACTCGCGCGCCGCTTCGAGCGCTTCGTCTTCAGTTGTCACCGGACGGCCTACCAGAGTTTCGGCTTCGGTCTCATTGGGCGAGACGATGTCGACGTTGGCGAGCAACGACGGCGGCAAGGCCCGCGCGGGGGCCGCGTCGAGCAGGACCCGCACGCCGGCGCGCCGCGCCATGCCGGCCGCGGCTTCCACTGTTTCCATCGGGATTTCCAATTGCAGCAAGAGGAAATCGAACCGGCCCATGCGCGGTTCCAGCGCCGCCAGATCGGCGGGCCGCACCCGCCCGTTCGCTCCGGGCGAAATGACGATGGTGTTCTCCCCGGAATCGAAAACCGCGATGACCGCCGTGCCCGTGGCCGCCTCGTCATCCGCGGAAACGAAGGCGGTGTCGACGCCTTCGGTCTGGAGCGTCTGGAGCATGGCCGGGCCGAAGGCGTCGCGCCCGACTTTCCCCAGCATCGTCGCCGACGCGCCCAGCCGCGCCGCAGCGACCGCCTGATTGGCGCCTTTGCCGCCGGGATGCAATTGCAGGTCGCCGCCGGCGATTGTCTCGCCTGGCCGCGGCGGCCGGGATACGCGGACGACCAGATCCTGGTTGATGCTGCCGACGACAAGGATGCGCGGAGGGTTCATGATTCGGAGACCTATGGCGGAATCATGCCTGGCAGAAACATAGAACGCACCGCATCATTGCTATGATTCTGCCAACCATGATTCTGCCATGTAGTTCCGTTCAAAATTTCACCAGCGAGTCGATTCGCACCGCCTGGCCGGTTTCCATGGACTTGTTGGCCGCGGCCCCCACCAGGATCGAGTACGCGCCGTCGATCTGCGTGGCCGCGCGGCGCAACGGGTCCGGCGGCGGATCGTCGCGGAACACCGACTCCAGCAGCGGCAGGTCGCCCCCGCCGTGGCCTCCGACCGCCGGCGGGATTTCCACCGGTTGCGGCTTGCCGAACAGAGGAAACAGAGTCAGGTGCGATTCCTTCCTCTTCAACGCCCCCTGCACGGTGTCGTCCCCCGAAATGTACGAGGTTTCCTGGACCACCATCTCAATGCGGCCCTCCGTGCCGTTGATGACCAGGCGGTACCCTTCGTACGGCAGGAACGAGTTCAGCGAATACGAGAGGACGACGCCATTTTGGTAGCGCACGTTGACCGACATGCGGTCCTCGATGTCGATCTGCTCGCTGAACACGCAGCGGTCGCGGAAATAGCCGTCCTCGTGTTCGGCGTCGAAATACAGGAACTTGAGTTTGGGCTTGGCGCTCAGGTCAAGCCGATAGGGGCACTTCCCGGCCACGGCGCATTCCGAACAGCGTTCGCCGCGTCCGCCGAGGCCGAGCTGCGCCGCCCGCTCGGGCCGAGCGTACGAGCGCGATCCGAACGCGAACACGGTTTCCGGCCGCGCGTCGATCCACCAGTTGACCAGATCGAAATGATGGGTCGCCTTTGCCAGCGGCGGAAATAGTCGGCGCCGTGGCGCGTGTCGAGCATCCAGTTGAAGTCGACTGAGCGCACCTCGCCGATCTTGCCGTCCTGCACCAGTTGGCGGCACATCGAACGGATGGGCGAGTAGCGGTAGTTGAAGGTGACGATGATGCGCCTCCCCGTGCGCTTCCGGGTGTCGAGGATCTGTTGGCACTTCTCGGCGTCGATGGTCATCGGCTTCTCGGTCACGACGTCGCAGCCGAGCTCCATGGCGCGGACGATGTACTTGTGGTGCCAGCGGTCGATGGTGGTGACGATGACCCAGTCGGGCTGGGTCTCCTCGATCATCCGGTCGAAATCGTCGGCCTTGTAGGTCGGAAGGGCCACGCCCAACTTGTCCTCGTAGATCCGGTTGTGGTGCCGCATGCGGGTTTCATTGACGTCGCACAAGCCAACCGTCTCACAGGTGTCGACGAACTGCTCGGTCAACGCCTGGGTGTACATGCCCGCGCGCCCCCCCAGGCCGACGTGGGCGTAGCGTTTCTTGCGGGATGGCGTAGGCATGGAACTCCCCTTCGTTCAAACTAAAGAGCATGGAGTCCCGCCTTTAGGCGGAATGCCGCCCTGACCCACTGATCAGCGTTTCAAAGCATTCCGCCTAAAGGCGGGACTCCATGCTCCTATATCTCTATCTCTTCAACCCCGCACACCGCTCCCAGAACCGCTTGCAGGCGGCCTGCGAGTTGTCCGACGGGCGGAACTCCAGCCCGACGTAGCCGCCGTAGCCCAGATCGTCGATGGCCTTAAAGACGTTCCCGTAGTTGATTTCGCCCGTCCCTGGCTCGTAGCGGCCGGGGACGTCGGCGGTGTGGAAATGGCCGATGCGCGGAAGGGCGGCCTTGATCGTCTGGATCAGGTTTCCTTCCATGATCTGCATGTGATAGATGTCATGCAGCATCTTGATCTGGGGATGATTCACGGCCTCAAGAATCGACAGCGCGTCTGATGTGTGGTCAAGGAAGTAGCCCTTATGGTCGACGAGGCTGTTGAGCGGCTCCAGGCAGATCGTGACGCCCTTGCCGTCGACCGCTTCGGCGACGCGCTTCAGATCGTCGATGATGGATTGGCGCTGCCGGTCGCGCGGCGCGTCGGGCAGCGTGTTGCCGGTGGTCAGGACCCAACGCCGGACCCCGCCCAGTTTGTCGTCGGCCTGCAGGTGCCCCTCAACGGCTTGGGCGATCGCGGCCTTGTCATTGCCTTCGATCAGCGTTTTGGGGAGCTTGAGGCCGAAGAGCGAGATGACGACCCCGGCGTCCTTGCGCGCCTGCGCGATGGCGTCGACGTCTTTGTTGCCGAGGCCCCAGAATTCGACCGTCTCGAAGCCGGCGGCTTTGGCCAGCGCCAGGCGCTTGGGGAATTGCGGCTCTTCCTTGAAACACATCTCGATGCACAACGAGAAACGAGGCATGACAATGTCCTTTCGTTTGGGTGAAGATAGAAAATGTTGTGGCTGATCAAAAGGCCTTGCAACCAGAAAGCGAGATACCGTTGCGTAATTGCCGCGCTCCCCGAAGGGGAGGAATATGAGTAGCCGTGGGCGTCAGCCCACGGAACGGATGCCAAAGAAACTCCGACCCTGACGGGGTCAAACAGTCTGTCTGCGCGATTGTGCGACCCCTTCAGGGTCGAACTCCTTTCCATCGAAATTCCGTGGGCTGACGCCCACGGCTACTCATATGATTCCCCTTCGGGGAACACAATCAAGCAGAGGCCCCACTCCGCATTCGGCGCGAGCGGCCCCTGCGATGAGCGCCATTTGAGTCCATCCCTGCTGCAGCGCCAAGAATACCGATGCCCACGCAATCCGCAATCGCAATCGACATCCGCTCGATCCAGCCCGGCAACACGATGAGCCGCTGGACGGCGGACCTGGCGCGCCACGTGGTCGAGGCCGCGCCGGAGCGGCGGTTTTTCCTGTTGGCCTTGCGTGGCTCGACTTCGCTCGCCACAGGCGGGGCGGACCTGCGCGGATTGGACGCTTTGCCCAACGTCGAGATCGTCGAAGCGCCATTCGACATGACGAGCCACCCGGCCAACGAGTGGTTCTTGAACGCGCGGCTGGGGCCGATGCTGCGGCGGCTGGGCGCGGGACTGTATCACGGGCCGGCGTTTCATGCGCCGTGGCGGCGGATCGGCGTGCCGACCGTCGTCACCATCCACGATCTCACGGCGTTCGAGGATCGGTCTTATTACCCCGCGCGGTTTCGGCTCTTCATGCAATGGGCGATCCGCCTGGCCGCGCGAAACGCTTCGCGGGTGATCGCCGTCAGCGAAGCCGTGCGCCAGGACATCCTGCGGCGCCTGAGTTTGCCGCCGGAGCGCGTGGTGGCGATTCCGAACGGCGTTCCTTCCGGAGTGGAGCGGCCGCCGTCCGAGGAGATCGAAGGGTTCCGGCGCCGCATGGATCTCCCCGAACGCTACATTCTGGGTGTCGGGACGCTCAGCGCGCGCAAGAACCCGACGGGGTTGGCGCGGGCGCTGGAAAAGATTCCGGCAAGAGAGAGGCCGCTCCTCGTGTGGGCCGGCGCCGACGGCCATCGCTCCGCTCCGCTGCGAGAGGAAATGGCGCGGCGATTGGGCGCGGCGGGTCTTCGCCGGATCACGGGAATCAATGACGCGGACTTGGCGCTGCTGATGTCCGGGGCCGCGGCGCTGGCTTATCCGTCGTTCAGCGAAGGGTTCGGCCTGCCGGTTCTGGAGGCGATGGCGTTGGGCGTTCCGGTGGTCTGTTCCGACATCGCCCCGCATCGCGAGGTGGCCGGCGACGCGGCGCTCTTCGCCGATCCGCGCGATCCCGACGCGCTGGCCTCGCGTCTGCTCGATGTCCTCCACGATGATTCTCTGCGCCGCCGCCTCATCGACGCCGGCCCGCTCCGCGCCGAGCGGTTTCGTTGGACGGATTCCGCGCGGCGGGTGGTGGGAGTCTATGAGGAACTCTTGCAAGGCGATGCCCGTTGATCCTCCTTCGAAAAGTCGTTTGAGTTCGTAGCGGCGTCTTTGCGTGGCGCGGGCTTCCCAGTCTGCGATTCTTTGCCCATCCGGTTATCCGGGCATTCGCCGGTTGGAAAACCCGCGCTACGGTTCGGATCTTGCATCCGATTTTGTGAGCCGATTCTCTGCTTGGCACAGGCAATGCGGCGGCGCATGATGCGTTTTTGAACCACCGCGAGAAGGGTGCAAATGGCTGTTCAGATGGGTCCTCGGGTTCCTTCCGCGTCCCGCCCGAAACGCGCGGGAGGCATGCTTCGGGCGCTTCGCTACCGCAATTACGCCTTGTTCTTCTTCGGCCAGGGGACGTCGCAAATCGGCACCTGGATGCAGCGGGTGGCGCTGGGCTTTCTCGTCTATCGGCTGACGCATTCCGGGTTTTTGCTGGGCGTCGTGGGGTTCTCCAGCCAGATCCTGGCGCTTCCCGCGGCGCCGTTTGCCGGGGTGTTCGCCGACCGTTTCAGCCGCCGCAAACTGTTGGTGATCATCCAATCGGTGGCCGCGCTGCAAGCGTTGGTGTTGGCCATCCTGACGCTCGCCGGCGTGGTCACGGTCTGGGAGATCGTCGCGCTGGGCGCGCTGTTGGGGCTGGTGCATGCCTTCGACATGCCGACGCGCCAATCGTTCGTCGTGGAGATGGTGGAGACCAACGAGGATCTGCCGAACGCCATCGCGCTCAACTCCATCCTGGTCAACGGCGCCAAGTTGATCGGCCCGTCGCTGGCGGGCCTGCTGATTGCGCCCCTCGGCGAGGGGATCTGTTTCCTGTTGAACGCCATCAGCTACCTGGCCGTCATCGTGGCTCTGTTGGCCATGCGCCTGCGGCCCGCGGCCCCGCGCCTCAGCCAAAACCGGGTGCTGACGGATCTCAAGGAGGGCTTTGACTACGCCTTCTGCTTCGCGCCGATTCGGGCGATTCTCACGCAGTTGGCGCTGGTCAGCATGATGGGCATGTCGTACGCGACGCTTCTGCCGAAATTCTCCCAAGACATCCTTCACGGCGGCCCGCGCCTGCTCGGGTTGCTCTATGCTGCGCCGGGGCTGGGGGCGATTCCCGCGGGACTGATTATGGCCTCGCGCCGGCGGATCAGCGGCTTCGGGCGCATTCTGGCGGTCGCCAGCGGCCTGTTTGGCGCGGGGTTGATCCTGTTCTCGTTCTCGCGAAGCCAGGCGCTGTCGCTGATTCTGCTCGCGGTCGTCGGCTTCGGGATGATGGCCCAGATGATCTCCGGCAATACGCTGCTGCAAACCATCTCCGATGACGACAAACGCGGTCGGGTGATGAGTTTCTACGCGATGTCCCTGTTTGGCATGTCGCCGCTGGGCAGCCTTCTGGCCGGGGCGCTGGATCACCTGCTGGGCTCGCCGGGGGCGGTCCTGATCGGAGGCGTCTGTTGCGTGCTGGGCGCGTCGTTCTTCTTCTCCCGCCTGCCGAAGCTGAACCGCACGATCCATCCGATCCTGGATGCCAAGGCCGAGAAGAGTCTGGCGTGAGGAAAGTGGCGTAGGCTTTCCAGCCTGCGCAGCTCCGATCGCCGCATAGAACAAGCGCAGGCTGGAAAGCCTACGCCACGAACCCCGACTTGACTTTCCCGTGGGACACCGGGCATTTGATGGGCGCTGCGTTTTCACTCCAAGGTGACGGCCTATGGAAGAATGGCCATGAATCAACCCAACATCCTTCTCATTACCACTGATCAACACAATCCCAAAATCCTCGGCTGCGCCGGCAATCCGATCGTGCGCACGCCGAACCTCGACCGCCTCGGCCGCGAAGGCGTGATCTTCGATTCCGCCTGGACGCCGCATCCGGTCTGCACCCCGGCGCGGACAACGATTTTCACCGGGCAATACGCCTCGCATCACGGCGTGCCTTACAACATCAACATCCGTCCCGAGGGCTCCACGCGCCCCGATTCGCCCGAGCACAAGGGGCTGCGCGCCGAGGCGGTGGCGTTTCCCGAAGTTCTGGCGCGAAACGGATACGCGACCTCGCTCTTCGGCAAGCTGCACACGAAGCAGCAAGGCGGCAAGAACTTCGGCCTGCAATTCACCCGCCTGGCCGAAGGCAAGGGCCAGTTCATCGAACAGGGCGCGCCCCCCGACGATTACCGGCAATATCTCCGGTCCAAGGGCTACGACGACGAGGCATGGAAGACCTGGAAACTGCCGGACTACCCGCTGTTCGGCCACGTCGTCTGGCCGCACGCCGAGGAGGACTACATCGACACCTGGACGGCCACCGAGGCGATGAAATATCTGGAGTCGGCCAAGGAGCCGTTCTTCGCCTGGGTGTCGTTCAGCAATCCGCACACGCCCTGGGACCCGCCGGCGCCGTACGCGGCGATGTACTCGCCGGACGAAGTGCCGATGCCCGCCCGGCGGCGCGGCGAGCTGGAGGAGAAGCACCCGACGTACGTCGACAACGCCGCCCGCACCGTCCCGGCCATCCCAACCCATTCGGTTGTGAAGGAACTCGCCGGCGGGCTGGAGAACGCTTACAGCCATTGGCCGGAGCCGAAGGTGCGGGCGATGCTGGCGGCGTACTACGGCGAGATCACGCACATCGACGCGCAGGTCGGGCGGCTGCTGGCGCTGCTGGACGAGCGCGGGCTGCGCGAGAACACGCTGATCGTCTTCACCGCGGACCACGGCGACTACCTGGGCAACAACTGGGACTTCTACAAGGCCGCCGGCTGCTTCTACGAATCTCTCGGCCGCGTGCCGTTCCTCATCAACTGGCCGGGGCGCATCGCGGGCGGACGGCGTTGCGACGCGCTGGTCTCGCTGACCGACCTGGCGCCGACGTTTCTCGAAGCGGCGGCGCTGAAGACGGTCGATCCGTTCGACGGGCGCTCGTTGTGGCCGTTGCTGAAACACGACGGCGCGCAGTGGCGTTCGTTCCTGCGCGTGGGCGAGGGGCAGATTCGCTGCGTGGTGACGAAGGATTGGAAGTATTGGCGGTGGCGCGACGGCTTCGAGGAGTTGTACCACCGCTCCGCCGATCCGCACGACCTCTACAACCTGGCGAAGCGTCCCGAGTGCGAAGGCATCAAGAAGGAACTGGCCGCACGGCTGGCGAAAGTATGAGCAACGACAAACACGGACAACCACGGACGGGCACGGACAGGCACGGACGGACACGGACGAACGCGAGCGCCCCAGAGATCAAGCATCCGAGTTCGTCCGTGCCCGTCCGTGGTTGTGCGTGTTTGTCCGTGGTTGTCCGTGCCCGTCCGTGGTTCTTCATGAGATCCAGGAGAATGCCCATGTCATTCGAAAACGGTTGGGCGGCGATCCACTTGCGAATGCCGAAACGCATTCCGCGCACGGAGTATTCCGCGCCGAACCACTGGGAGCTGGTCAAGGCGGTCACCGGCATCGACGTCGGCCCGCACAGCCCCGGCGCGGTCAAACAACGGGCTTCCGCCGCGTTCATGACGGCGTGGAACTTCGACCTGCGCTGGAGCACGGCCATCAGCCACCGCGAGTTCGGCGAACTGCGCACGAGCATGGGCCACGCCGAATACGCCGCCGGCGGAGTCGACCGCAACGACTACATCCATTGCCCGTTCAAGGCCCCTGAAGAAGTCATCGCCTTCGATCCGTGGACGGCCTACGGCGAGAAGGACAAGAAGGAACTCACGCGCCGGTTCGAGGAGGCGTACCGCAAGAACTGCGAGGGCTTTCCCGACGCCGTCAACATGACCGGCATCTACGTCACATGCGTCTCTGGGCTGATCTCCATCTTCGGCTGGGAGATGCTGCTGCTCGGCGCAGGCGTCGATCCCGAAGGCTTCGGCGCGATGACCAACCGCTACGCCTCGTGGATCCAGCAGTACTTCGACGCGCTGGCCGAGGCCGACGTCCCGGTGGTCATGATCCACGACGACTTCGTGCTCGCCAGCGGGCCAATCTTCCACCCGCGCTGGTATCGGAAATACGTGTTCCCGAACTACAAGAACTTCTTCGCCCCGTTGCGCGAGAGCGGCAAGAAGATTCTGTTCACCTCAGACGGCAAATACACGATGTTCGTCGATGATTTGGCCGAATGCGGCATCCACGGCTTCGTCCTGGAGCCGATGACCGATATGCGATACATCGCCGAGAAATACGGAAAAACCCACGTCTTCATCGGCAACGCCGACACGCGCATCCTCCTGTCCGGCCCCAAGCAAGCCATCCGCGCCGAAGTCGAGCGCTGCATCGCCACCGGCCGCGATTGCCCCGGCTTCGTGTTGGCCGTCGGCAACCACATCCCCGCGAACACGCCCGTGGAAAACGCCTTGTATTACAATCAGGTGTATGAGGAACTGTCCCGGCGGCAGTAGGCCAGTCTTGCGCTCTGGCGAGCGGAGTCGAACCACGAGGCTGGCTTCTCCGTTTCCGAAGCTGTCGCCACAGTCCACCCCAGACCTGGTCCCCGAGCGAAGCCGAGGGGCAGAGCGGACCTACGCAAATTCCCGGAGCAGTCCTTTGACCGCGCCCAAAGCCCGCTTGATCGCCTTCTATCTGCCGCAGTTCCATCCCATCCCGGAAAACGACGAGTGGTGGGGCAAGGGGTTCACCGAATGGACCAACGTGGCCAAGGCCCGCCCGTTGTTCCCCGGCCACTATCAGCCGCGCGTGCCGGCGGACCTGGGGTTCTATGACCTGCGCGTGCCGGAGACGCGCGAGGCCCAGGCCGCGATGGCCCGCGCGCACGGGATCGAAGGCTTCTGCTACTGGCACTACTGGTTCAACGGCAAGCGACTCCTGGAGAAGCCGTTCGATCAGATGCTCGCCACCGGTGAACCGGAGTTCCCGTTCTGCCTGGCTTGGGCGAACGAGGATTGGACACGTACCTGGGATGGCAGAAGCAGCGAGATTCTTCAGAAGCAGGAGTACGGCGGTCAGTCCGATGACACGGCGCATTTCGATTACCTGCTCCGGGCGTTCAAGGATCAGCGATACATGGCGGTGGATGGAAAGCCGATGTTCCTGATCTACCGCCCCGCGGATCTGCCCGACCCCACGGCCACAATCGCCCTGTGGAGATCCCTGGCGCGGGAGTCCGGACTGCCCGGCCTTCACCTGGTAGCGATCAGGACATGCTTTGACG
>JAPLSS010000501.1 GCA_026398515.1 Candidatus Sumerlaeota bacterium
GCTCCCTCTCGGGAGGAGTCGTGAAATTTAGGCGCTACAGATCGTAAGGCCAAATAAAAGCCGCCAACCCCTTGAAAAACCAAGGGTTGGCGGCCTAGAATCCACATGGCTTTAGACTATTCCTCTGAAACTCACGCTAGCGCTGCGCCTTGGGAATGAGCGTGTTTCGTGGCGCAGGGGTTCCAGCCCTCGCAATGTGCGGATCTGCGCGATTCGCCTGCGGACGCTTCAGGCAAGCAGTATGGTCACAAAGGCCATGAAAACGCGCCGAAAACCATTCCGCTGTTGACAACGAAAGAGGATTTGGGCGAAGGTATGCAATGAGGCGAGGTTCGCCCGACCGTCGACCGTTGAAGGAGATGCAGTCCGATGCCTCCCCGTTCCAGTTCCCGTCGACTAAAGCCGAGTTCGAAGTGGGTCGGTTTCGTCAAGATTGTGGCGTTGATCGTCGTCCTGGGTTTCGTGTGGTTCGTGGCCAATGTCGGTGCGCTGGGCCAGTATGTCCAGGCCTTGCGAAAGCGCGACTCCATTGCGCGGCAAGTGGCGGATTTGAGGGCGGAAGTCGAACGCATGGAAAAGGAGAAGGGCCAGTTGCGCGAGAGCGGCGAGAAGCCGGCGCGGGAGCGGTTTCACTACGTGATGCCCGGCGAGAGCCTGATTCTTCTGGAACAGGAGACGCCCACCCGCGAGACGAGCGAATGATCGCGGACGAGGCGCAGGAAAGGGGCGAAAAAGAGCCGATAAGCCGTGTTTTGCGCCTTGACACGGGAGACGGGGCCTTATATCACATGGGGTCTTGGCGAGAGTGGCTTCCAGATTTGGTGCGGGGTGGAGCAGCTGGTAGCTCGTTGGGCTCATAACCCAAAGGTCATCGGTTCGAATCCGGTCCCCGCTACCATTTTCCGATATGGCCGGCCCCGTGCGCGAGGCCGGCCATCGCCGTCTGTGGCGCGAGGCGCCGGCGTGGCGGTGTAGCTCAGGTGGTAGAGCAAGCGGCTCATATCCGCTGAGTCGGGGGTTCGAGTCCCTCCACCGCTACCAAATCCTCGAAAGCATTCCTGATTTTAGATGTCCGATCAATGAAACGACGACGCCATGTCGTCGGCGACCTTCTTGGCGATTTTCGGCTTCTTGAACGTGGATTTGCGGCACTGCTCCTTGATGAACGCCTCCATGACGTTGCCGTTCAGCGGCAGGTCGACGGGCTTGCCTTTGACGCCGGACAGGAGAATCGCGTTGCCCAAGGAGAGGCCCTTGATGCCCTCGACGCCGGGGGCGATCAGCTTCTCCCCTTTCAGGATCGCATTGACAAAATTCTGTGTGATGACCGCGTGCTTCTCTCCGCCGCCTCCCTTCGGCATGGGAAGACTGATGTTCCATGCCTCGGGCTTGGCAAACCGCTCCTTCGAAGTCTTCAGGTGTTGGAAGACCGGAACGCGGTTGCGCAGGAACTGGACCGAGTCCCGGCCGACGCGCAGCAGCCCCTGGTCGAAGGCGATTTCCATGATGCTCGTGCCCGGGGCCTCGCCGCTGCTGGTGACAAACTGCCCGAAGACCCCGTCGTCGTATTCGAGAATCGCGCAGACCTCGTCGTCGACTTCGATCTGATGGCGCGCGCCGAGTTTGACCATCGCCATGACGCGCCGGGGCACGCCGCACAGCCAGGTGAAGATGTCCAGGGTGTGCGGGCACTGGTTCAGCAACACCCCGCCGCCCTCGCCGTTCCAGGTCGCGCGCCAACCGCCGCTGTCGTAATAGGCCTGCGAACGATACCAGGCCGTCTCGATGCAGGTGGCGCGCAGCATCTTCCCCATTTCGCCCGAATCGATGAGTTCCTTGGCCTTGCGGTATCCGGCATTGCCGCGCGCCTGGAACATGACGCCGAAGACGAGTTTCGGGTGTTTCGCGGCCGTCCTGTTCATCATCTCGGCCTGTTTCACGTGGACGCCGACGGGCTTCTCGCTCATGACGTGGACGCCCTTGGAGAAGGCGTAGATCATGATCTCCGGGTGAAAATAATGGGGGGTGGCGACGATCACCGCGTCGGCCAGGCCGGACTTGATCAGGTCCTGATACGCGAGAAATCCCTTGGCGCCGGACTTCTGTTCGGCGCGCCCCAGGGCTTCGGGGTCGATGTCGCACACCGCGGTCAACTCCGCGCCCTTGATCGTCGGCAGGTAGCCGACGTGATTCGAGCCCATGCCGCCGCAGCCGATCACGCCAAACCGCACTTTCTGCATCATTCTCTCTCCTTATAGAAATGGAAAAACCCGGGCCCGCGCGCCGCGCGAATGGTCCGAGCGGGTGGAAACGCGTCGCCGAAGATACAAGCGGCGAAACGGGGGCGACTATCCGGCGCGGGACCGCAAATGTCAAACGGACTTTCCCCCATCGCCCGAAGGAGAGATCGACCGCAGAGCCGCGGCCAACGAACCCAACGCCAGGGCCGCGAACAACAGCAGCAAACACGTCTCCCTCGCGCCCCATTGGCCCTCCGCCCAGGGGCGATGCCACCAGACGTCATAGAAGAAGTAGGCGCGGTAGTCCGCCGTGACGCGCGGCTTCCACGCGGCGTTCAGCGACATCCACGGGGCGCGCCGGGCGATCTCCTCGTCGCTCCAGCGCTCGCGGTTCCAGATCGCGCGCGCCAGCCACAGGTGGGTGGCCACGGGCGAGAACTCGGGGATGAAATGAAAGTGGGCGAAGTCGTCGCGGATCTCCCACGCCCCTTCGCGATAGCGCGGCTCCTTGAAGACGGGCGTCTCCAATTGGTCGCTGCCGAAGTAAAACGGCAGGCTGTGCCAGACCAGCACGCCGAGCAGGTTGACCGCGAAGCCGACCGCGGCCAACGCTCCCAGAATCGCGCGGCGCATGCGCCGGCGCGCCGCCGACTCCTGCGCGCCGAGCCCCAGCTCGCCCAACGGCAGGAGCGCCAGGGTGGTCGCATACAGAATGTGGCGGTCGGCCCAACTCCAATCGCCGTGCCACGCCCACCAGCGCGCGTAGAACAGGAACGCGGAGACGACCAGCAGCCCCAGCAGCGCGGCGGCCGCCCGGCGCCGGCGCCACAGCGCCGCCCATCCGCCCAGCGCCGCCAGAAGCAGCGGGGAATAGAGGAAGACGCTCTTGCCCGAACTGAACAGCAACCCGTAGAGACCGACCCATAACGGCGTGCCGAACCCGAACGACTTGTCGGCGCTGACTTCGTAGCCCGTCACCCACGCCGCTCCATAGCGCAGCCAGTTGTAAAACAGCATCCAGCTCGCGGCCGCGGCGAGCGGCGCCGCGAAGAGAAGGAAACATCGAATCGACCGAGACGGTTCGAGCGTCTGGGCTGGACGGCCCGGATCGTTTCCGTGCGCCCCGACCCATAGGAAGAAGAGTCCCACGAAGGGAACAACGATCGTCGCGGGGGTTTTCGTGATCATCGCCAAGCCGAGAAACAGCCCCGCCCCCAGCGCGTCGAGCGCGCGGCGTCCGGCGGTCTCGAACCGCAGCGCCGCCCAGACCGCCCCCAGCGTCGCCGCCGCGACCGTCAGATCGGCGAACTCGGTGCGCGAGTAGTCCCACAGCGGAGTGGCCGTCGCCGCCGCCAGCGCGATCCAGACCGACCGCCGCCGTCCATAGCCGAGCCGCATGCCGATGGCGAACAGCAGCCACGCGGCGGCCGCGGCTTCCAGGGAGCCGGGCAGTTGAATCGCGAGGAAACGGAGATACGGCGGAACGTCCGGCCAAAGCGCCGCCAGCCATTGATCCGCCCACAGGCCGGGGAGGTCGATCACACTCTGGCCGATGCCGTATTTGCTGGCCCCCAGGGAGCGCCCGTCCATCGCCAGGCGCACGGGCTGGCCGAGCCGCAGCAACCCATTCGCGACCTCGAGCGTCTCCCGCTCGTCGCCGGAAGTCGGCATGCCCCGGCCCCAGAACAGGAACCACCCCAGCGCGAACAGACAGAGCCACGCGCCCGGCCGGCGGCGGCGCGGCGAGGGAATCGGCTTTTCGTCGGCATTGCCCATGACAGCCCCAGCGTATGCCGGGCCGGCCAAGACTGTCAAATGCCGCAAAGAGGGTTCGAAAGAGAGTTCGTCGTGCTACCTTCCGGTCGTATAGGGCCCTTATGTCCCTTTGATCGTTGTGGTCCTCGCGGTCTCGGTCCTTTTGGCCCTTGTGGTCCCTGCGGTCCTTGTGGCCCTTCCAAACGACCAAAACCATTACGACCTTAAGGTCGGACTACGAACGGGCGGTGCGCATCGCCTTGCGCGATGAGCGCGCAGCGCAGTGCGCAAAACACCCGCTCCAACCCGCGCCATCGCATTGACGAATCTCCACTTGCGCCATGTGCTTCGCGTCCTTTCGCGCGGCATGCTTTCTGCGCGTGCGGTTCGGCAATCCAATGAAAAAGGAGATCAGCGGAATGAAGCTTCGTGCGGCGATTCCGAAATGTGCGGCGCTATCTTTGATCCTGGCCGGGCTGTGCTTGATGTCGGGCTGCGCATGGATGAAGCCCGAAAACCGGGTCCTGTTGAACAAGCTGGAGGAAAACGTAAAGCCGAAATCGACTGTCGCGCGCGTGGCGCTGGCCCCGGCGGCTTTCGTGGGCGGCTATGGCGCGACGGCGGTGGACACCTTCGTCATTCACCCCGTGCGAGTGGCCCCCAAAGCGGCCGACGACGTGTATCAGTTGTATTGGAAGAAGCGCGACTGGGACCTGCTGCGCCGGATGCTTTTCCTTCCTCCCGTCGTCGTCCTCACCCCGCCGACCTTCCTTGTCGATTGGGCGGTCCGCTCGATCGCTCCCTGACGCCGAGACAAATAAGGAGACAGTCATGATCGCCATCCATTCGTTGCGCCGAATCATACGAAGTTCTCTTGCGCTTCTGGGCTGCGCCATCGCGTCGGGCGGCTGCGCGGTGATGAACCGCGAGAACACTCCCGCGTTCAACTTCGTGGAGGACCATTTATGGCCATCGACGCCGGGCAAACAAGCGGCGGCCTTGCCGATCGTGCTCCCCATCGGATTGGTCGCGGCCTCCGCCGACGCGTTCGTCATTCATCCCGCCACCGTGGTCGACGACGCGGTTCTCGATACGCGCGACGCGCTGTGGAAGAGATGGGACTGGGATAAACGCTACGTGACCGAATGCATGAAGCTGCCTTGGCGCGTCGTTCTCACGCCCGTGTTTGTCACGGGCGATTTCGCCGGCCGCTCGTTGTTCGACGTACCCGGACGCGCCAGCCAGGCCAAGGCCGACGCGGAAGCCAAGGTCCAGGCCGCCGGATCCGAGAAGAGGCTGGAGGAGATTCAGGCGTTGTTGGACGGCGGACGCCCGGAAGAGGCGCTGTCCAAGGCGGAGAATGAGAGGGAAAGGCTTCGCGGAACGCGCGGCGGCCTGAGCAATGATCTGGCGGCTCGCGCGGAGTTGTTGCTGGCCAGGGCGTCTTTCCAGTGCGGCGACTATTCTCATTTTTCCCGCTCTGCCTTGGCGGATCTCCTGGCCGGCTCTCTCCGTGAGAAACTCGACGCGCTGTTGGATGAGATGCGCTCCTCGGACGATCCGTTTGCGCGTTGGAAGGCGTGCGAACTCCACGTCCTCGGCGTGGAGCGCGGCTCCGAGGAATGGCGCGGCGGCGTGGCTCAGGCGTTGTCCGACGCCAATCCGGTGGTGCGCTCCAACGGCCTGCGCGAGGCCGGGCTGAAGCCAGAGATGTTCGCCGCCGAACTGGAGCGTATCGCCCGCGAGGACGACGACGCTTACTGCGCCGCCTACGCCAAGAGCCTCCTCGCCCGAGCCAGGAACTGACTTGGACTTCCCCAAAACGCCACTTCGCTGTGAAAGCCCACCTTTCCGAGCGGTCCGTGCCGTCAGCGCCTGTCCGTGCGGTCCGTGTTCGTCCGTGTCCGTCCGTGTTTGTCCCAAGCTACTGCGCAACGCGCTGCGCAGTCGCCGCGAACCTCGGCGCCCAAATGCGTGCCGCCCGGCTCGCAGGAAATCGAAAAAAGCCTGCAATTCCGCGATTCCCGGGGTCCTGCCCCGTCAGGCACGGCACGTGCCATACATCAGAGCATTCCATGGCGAAAGGGGCGGTCCAATGCAAACGTGCGGATGGCTTCACAGCCAATTCCTTCCCTCAGCGCTGATCGCCGCCGCGTTCCTGGCTCTGTCGTTCTGGAGTTGCAAGGCGGGTGGCGCCGGGCGAAGCGGCAGCGCTCCCACGCGCGTGGAGTGATCTCCATAGGTCAGGAGCAGAAGCAAGGATGCCGTTCCAGGCATCCTATCCAAAGCAAGGAGACAGTCATGAGTAAGCGCATCAGTGCAATCGTAGCTGTGATTCTGTTCGCCGCAGCCCTGTCCTTCGTCGGCGCGGGCGCGCCCACCGAGCAATCGAAAACGCCGGCCATGCGGATCGGGACGTTCGACTCGCGGGCCGTCGCCCTGGCATACTGGCGCTCGGACCAGGGGATGAAGGGGATTAATGCAGGATTCGAGGAAGTGAAGAAAGCCAAGGCGGCCAACGACGAGAAACGCATCAAGGAGTTGGAGATCGAGATGCCGGGAGGGCAGGTCCGCATGCACCAGCAGATCTTCAGCACCGGCGCGGTGACGGACATCATCGAAACGATCAAGACGTCGATCCCGGCGATCGCCCAGGAGGCCGGAGTATCGCTCGTCGTTTCCAAGTGGGAGATCGCCTACAAGGACCCGTCCATCGAGTGCGTTGACGTGACGCCGCAACTTGTCAAGTTGTTCAACCCAAGCGCCGAGACGCAGAAGATGATCGAGGAAATGGGCAACAAAGAGCCGGTTCCTATCGATCAGCTGTCCATGGACCCGAGAATGTGACGCCGCATGAAAGGGTCGAATCCGCACGCGCTGAAGAATCCGCCGCGGAGACGCCGAGACGCAGAGAGCGAGATCCGACTTGCCTCTGCGCCTTCGCGTCTCGGCGGCAAGTGGTTCTTTCGCCGACGCGCAATCCGACGGCCCAACTTCGGGTCAACGCAAGCCTTCAATCAGCTGCGCTGCCGACAGCCGGCTCGATTGGCTATGGAAGCCTTCGGATTTCCCCTCCGCCGCATAAGCCTGCTCGATCCGCGACGTATCGAATTTCGTGGAGACGCCAAACAACGCCAGCGGCGCCGGCGCCAGCAGAATCCCCGCGCCCTCCGCCGCCCCGCATTGTCGTACGCAGGGGATGTAGAGGCCGCCGAGCCACGCTTCATCCGCGCCCAAATCGAGTCCGCTGAGATCAAGGACCGTCCGATCCACGTCGTTGGTCTCCGTCCGCGCGAACCACGCCCAGACCGCGGCCTCGCCGAACCCGACGAGGTCGATGCGCTCGACGTCGGGGCGCGCCTTAAGCCACGCGACCGCCGTCAGAATATCCTGAACGCGTTCGGCGCAGTCGGTGCGGTTGTAGGTCGACCAATGCGCGACGCCGCCCAGGTTGCGCCCGGCCTGCGCGCCCGTCCTCTGATACTCGCCGGTGAGGAATGGATCGATGGCCAGCACGGAGAACCCTTTGCCCAACAGCGCCTGGACGATCGGGCCGGGCTGTTCCCGCCGCATGTCGAAGAAGGCGCTCTTGCCCTCGCCATGGACGAGCAACACGGTCGGCGCCGTTTCCTTGCGCTTCTCCGGCTGCAGGAACAGGCAGGGAATGGAATCGCCGACGGGCTTCCGCCCCAGTAGAAACCTCTCCATCCGAAAACCATCGCGATTGAATTTCTTGCGCTCCGACAAGGCGAAATCCGTGTCCGACGGCTGTCGCACGTTGAGCGTGTGGGCCATTCCCACGCGCAGTTGCGAAAGCGCCCCGCCCTGGCGGTCCCGCGCGCACTTCTCCAGCCAGTCCGCCACGCGCTGCCGCCGGTCCTCGATCATGCGCCGCGCAAGCGTTGCTCCGTCCGGCGCGTCCACTCCGTCCATTCCGTCCGCGCGGTCCACTGGGTATTTGCGCTCGGGGAAGACCAGCAGATCCTCGGCGCGCTCGGCTTGATAGGGCGCTTCGCCGCTGGGCGCGGACGCCTCGTCGCCGCCCGCCAGCCACCGGTGGAAGAACCGGTAAACCGCCTCGCGGCTCTGCTGGTTGTAATTGTGTTTCGCATCGACGTGGACGTTTTGCACGCGCTCTTCGGCCCCGTACAACCGATAGATCGACTGCACGAAGGGGTATTCGACGCGGGGCGTGTCGCTGGTCCAATCGCCGGTGGCGCTGACCATCAGCATCGGGCGCGGCGCGGCCAGCGCGGCGATTTGCGGATTGATCAGATCAATGCGCAGCAGCGGGGCGTTCTCGCACGCGCACCCGCCCTGCATCTTCGCGCTCACCATGTTGACCGGCGCGCAGACCGACACGCGATCGTCCACCGCCACCAGCATGAACGTCTGCGTGCCCCCGCCCGAGGCGCCGGTGCAGCCGAGGCGCTTCGGATCGACGTCGGGCAGGCTCGCAAGGAAATCCAGACACCGAAGGCTGTTCCACAGTTGCAGCCCCATGAGACTCAGGCCCCACAACTCCTCTTGCGGCTCGAAGGCGCGATGCCCGAACTGCAAGGAATCGTTGTAGCCGACCATGTCGTAGGTGAACGCCACGTACCCCTGGAGCGCAAAATTGATCGCGCGCGCCTGGACCGAGCCGCGCTCTTCGTCCGCCAGCCGGCCCGCCTTCCAGTGGCCATGCGGGTTGAGAACCGCGGGAAACGGCCCCGCGCCCCCGGCCGGCCGATAGAGATTGCCGGCGACGATGAAACCGGGGCTGCTTTCAAACCAGACCTTGTCGATCGTGTAGCCGTCGCGCTGGAGCGTTCCGACCCACCGCGGCTGGATGGGAGGGCGCTCGGGCGGCGGCCACAATCCGCAGGCCACAAGGATATGATTCCGGATGTCCCGCGCCTCGCGCTCCCATTCGTCCAGCGAAGCATACTCGGGGCACGGGAACTTCTGGTTCAAATTCCGGACGGCGGCGAGGCGCGCATCCGGCGGAGTCTCGTTGGGAAGAACGTCGAACAGGCGGGGGATTCGGGGCATGGGAAGCCGTCCTTCTCGATCGTCGCCGGTCGTCTGGCAGAAGCCGCGGCAGACGATGATGACCGCGGGCAGGAGCGCGAGCGCGAGCCGGCCGGCGCGTCTGAACGTTTGTGGATTCATGGCCCGACGCCTTGTAGTGAAATCGCCGAGGCCATGCGTCCGGCATCGGCTCCCGAGACGCGATAGGAGCAGAGGTCTTCCGGCCACGCCCGCGTGCACAAGCCGGACCGCGAAACGTTGTCTTCGCGCAATCCCGATGCCAACGCTTCTGCGCGGTTGACCGCCGCCAAGTCCACCCGCCGCCCATGAACCGCCTCGGCGGCGCACGCGGGGAACTCGCGCGCGAACCGGGCGGCCAGTTCCGCGCTCACTTCATAGGCCTCGCCCGATATGCACGGGCCGATCCACAGCTTCACGCGCCCGGGCCGCGCGCCCAGAGTGAACGCCGCTTCCAGCGCATGGGCCAGAACGCGGGCCAGCGTGCCGCGCCATCCCGCGTGAACCACGCCGATGACGCCGCGCCCGCCGTCGGCGAACAGGATAGGCAGGCAGTCGGCGGTGAAGATCGCCAGCGTCGCGTTGGGGAGGTTGGTCGCCAGAGCGTCGACGCCGGGATGCCAGACCCATTCCCGGCCATTCATCGCGGCGAGGTCGCCGGCGCCGATGATCTTGACCTCGCCGCCGTGAACCTGCTCCGCCAGGCAAATCGGCTCGTCGCCCCAATCGAGCGCCCGCTGCAATCGGCGCACAAGAATGGCGCGATCGTCGCGCGACTCCATCATTCGCCGCGTCGTCACCCCGTGGCGCACCCGCGGCTCGCTCGCCAGCAGTCGGCTTGCCAGCCATTTGCGGTCGGGGCTGAAGACGGCATCGTTGGCCATGTCGATTCTTCTCGCGGCGCTCGGAAACGAACGAAAATCGGGGGTATGGAGTCCCGCCTTCAGGCGGAATGCCGTAAGCCGGGTTAAAGCCAGCCACCGCCGATTCCGCCTGAAGGCGGGACTCCCTACCCTCTCTTTCGGGAGCAAGCTATGGCGCCCTCCGCGCCCTGGCCGCAAGCAAACTCTTCAAGCGCCGGACAAGCAAGGGAATTGAGTGGAATGGCCCCCAAACCGCCTTGCCGTCGCGCGAATTCGTTTGTGTCAGAACTGCTCAGCCGCTCGCCGCTACCCGGCGATTGCGTCATCTTGACGCGAAGGGGTTATCGGTTCGTCGCTTGAGGCCAAACCGCCGGCCAACGCCGCCAAACGAACGCCAAGCGCCATAAGTCGTTTCAATTCAAAGCATCAAGAGCCCCAACATCCTCGTGGAGGCCGGTTCTTGGTATGCTTATTGCATCTGCGGGCGCGCGTGGGGGTGTTTTTTTCGCTTGGTTTCCAGAGCGAAGTTTGCCTTAGTAGCGCCTCCACGGACTGTGCTTGGGCGTTTGTTTCGATAGGCCGCCCGCGCCGAGGGCGGCTCTTGTCCAGTGCGCTGAGTTGGATCGCCCCGTGTGGCAAAAGCGTTCTGGCGCTGGCGAACACGCCCCGGCACACGCCGTTTCAGTGAACCCCACTCTCATGTGGCGGAGGGCTCCATGATTACAGTCGAGAAATTGACGAAGTATTACGGCGAGTTTCCGGCCGTGCGCGACGTCAGTTTCCAGGTGGGAAAGGGAGAGATCCTCGGCTTTCTCGGCCCCAACGGCGCCGGGAAAACCACCACCATGCGGATTCTGACGTGCTACACGCCGGCCACCAGCGGCAAAGCCACCGTCGCCGGCTTCGATGTCTTCACCCAGAGCCTCGAAGTCCGCCGGCGCATCGGCTACCTGCCCGAAAACGTCCCCCTGTACAATGAAATGACCGTCCGCGGCTATCTGCTGTTCATGGCCGAAGCCAAAGGCCACCGCGGCGCGGCGGCGCGCAAGGCCGTCGAGCAGGCGATCAACGAGTGCGGCCTGGCTGAAGTGCGCAACCGCCTGATCGCCCAGATCTCCCGCGGCTTCCGCCAGCGCGTCAGTCTGGGCCAGGCGGTGCTGGGCAACCCCGACGTGCTGATCCTCGACGAGCCGACCATCGGCCTGGACCCGCGCCAGATCGTTGAGATTCGCAACCTGATCAAGAACATGGCGGGCAAGCGCACGGTGATCCTCTCGACCCACATCCTGCCCGAAGTGGCGCTGACCTGCCAGAAGGTCCTGGTCATCCACCGCGGGCGGATCGTGGCCTCCGGCACCCCGGACGAGATGATCTCGAACCTCGAGGCCGTGCGCCAGACCGACGTCATCGCCCGCGGCGCGCCCGACGCCATCGCCACGGCGTTGCGCTCGGCGGCCGGCGTGACCAACGTGCGCATCTTGCACAAATCCCCGGTCGATGGCCCCAGCGAGTTCCTCGTCGAATACGCGCCGGGCAAAGACCCCCGCGGCGACATGGCCCGGGCGATCACTCAGGGCGGCCACGCGCTGCTGGAGATGCGCACGCGCGGCCTGTCGCTCGAAGACGTCTTCATCCGCATCACCGCGGGAGAGGAGGCAAAACATGCTGCGTGAAATCTGCCCTGTGTATAAGCGCGAGATGAAAGCCTATTTCTCTTCCCCCGCCATTTACGTGGCGCTGGGGCTGTTTCTCGCGTTCGTCGGTCTGCAGTACCATTACATCATCAAGTACTTCGTTATGGTCAGCCAGCAGAAGATGATGTCGCAGGAAGGCATGTATGGGGGCATGCCGCCGATCAACCTGACCGAAATCGTCGTCGGCAGCATGTTCGGCCTGATCAACTTTCTGATGCTCCTGGTGGTGCCGATCTTCACCATGCGCCTGTTCAGCGAAGAGAAGCGTCTGGGCACCTTCGAACTGCTGGTGACCTGCCCGTTGCGCGACTGGTCGATCCTGCTGGGCAAGTACCTGGCCGCCCTGACCGTCGGCCTGATCACCTTGGCGTTCTGCCTGGTTTACCCGATCACCACCCAGTACATCAGCGGCGGCCAGGCCGAGAATTCGGTGATCCTGGTCAGCTACCTCGGGCTGGTGTTGGTCGTGGCCGCCTACGTCGCCTTCGGGGTGTTCGCCTCGTCGGTCACCGAGAACCAGATGCTGTCGGCGATTCTGACTTTCGTCGGGCTGCTCAGCTTCTACCTGGTCGGCCGGATGGACTATGGCAAGGGCGCGATGCTGTTCGGCAAGGTCGAATGGGCCGACATCTTCAGCGCGCTGTGCGCCTACACCCACAGCGAGCCGTTCAGCAAGGGGATGCTGGCCTTGCCCGACGTGGCGTTCTTCCTCATGTTCACCGTGTTCTTCCTCATCATCACCGCGAAGATCCTTGAAGCGCGGCGCTGGAGGGTGTGACCCATGATCAACTTCGTCTTGCGTTTGCTGAAATGGCTCCCCTGGGCCGGTGTCGTGCTTCTCTTGGCCGGCTTTGGGATCGCCATCCACGAAAAGGCGTTCCACACGCTGGCCGGGGCGCTGTCGATCGTCGGCGTGCTGCTTTTCCTGCTGATCTTCGTCCACGGCGAGAGCGCCAACGTGAAGTTCTACGTCAACGTCATCCTGGCCTCGCTGATCACGCTGGCCATCCTGACGGTCCTCTACATGTGGGTGAACGTCCGCAAGAAGGAATGGGACTTCACCCAGGAGAAGCGCTACAGCCTCTCCGACCAGACGACCAAGTACCTGGACGCGCTGAAAACGCCGGTGAAGATCGTCGGCTTGTTCAGCGAGACGACCCAGCCGCCCGCCACCGCGGCGCGCGAGTTCCTCGATCGCTACGCCAAGCGCTCCAAGAACATCGAGATTGAGATTGTCGACCCGGTCCAGGAAATGCAGCGCGTCCGCGAACTGAAGGACCTGTTCGACACCGACGTCCGGCCCTCGGACATCTTCGTCTACAACGCCGCGACGGTCGAGGAGGGCAAGGTTCCGCGCTTTAAGAAGGCGTCCGGGCTCGATGAAAGCCCGATCACCAACGCCCTCATCCAGGTCACCCAGGAGAAGCAGAAGGTCGTCTACGTCCTCCAAGGCCACGGCGAGAAGACCATCGAATACCAGCCGGCGACCAAGAAGGACACCTCCATCTCCGACTTCAAGGCCAAACTGACCGACCGCGGGATGAAGGTCGAGACGCTGCAACTGGCGGGCTTCGTCCCCGACGACGCCTCTCTCGTTTTTGCGCCCGGGCCGACCGCCGACCTGTTCAAGCCCGAGGAAGAGGCGCTGCAGAAGCACTTAGACAACGGCGGGCGGATGCTCATCTACTTCGATCCGCCCACACGACCCGACCAAACCCTGCCGAATTGGGCCGACCTGCTGAAGAACTACGGCGTCGACCTGACGGACAACATTGTCCTGGATTACGCCGGGGCCTCGGTCCTGGGCGACCCGACCGTCATCATCCCCAGCGATTTCGACGACAATCACGAGATCACCAAAGACTTCAAGCAGCCGCAGATGGTCGTCCAGGGTGCCCGGGCGATGAAGCGCGCCGACAATCCGCCGTCGAACTACACCGTTACTGAACTGATCAAGACCAGCAAGAACGCCTGGGACATGTCCTACAAGGACTTGCTGGACTGGAAAGGCACGCTCCCGGCGGAAAGCGCCATGAAAGCCGAGCCGCTGGCCCTGGCCGTCAGCGCCTCCGGCGATGAGAAGGGCGGCACGCGGCTGGTGGTCTTCGGCAACGCCGGCATGATCTCCGACGCCGGGCTGAACCAGATGTCGTTCGCGCTGGGCATCCTGAGCGTCAACTGGCTGTCGGGCGAAGAGGACCTGGTGGCCATTCCGCCGCGCGAGCTGAAGGACACGCCGCTGTTCCTCAGAGAAGACACGATGAACATGATCTTCATCCTGATCGTGGTTGCGCTGCCCGCCGCCGTCTTCTTTGGCGGCTTGTCGTACACCATGTACCGGAGGCGCTCGCGATGAACTTCAAAGGCACGCTCATTGCCCTGGTCCTGTTCCTGGTCGTTCTGGGCGCGTTTTACTTTGACTACAGCCGCAAGCAGAAGAAGGAGACCGCCAAGAGCGCCTCCGAGCAACTGCTGCAAATGGACGCCAAGACGATCGACCATCTGACCATCAAGAACCCGCAAGGCGAATTTGAACTGGCCAAGGCCGGGAAAGACGAGGAAGGCTGGAAGGTCCTCAAGCCGATCGAGACCCAGGCCGACGACTCCACGATGAAGTCGCTCATCGCCAGCCTCGCCGGCGCGCGCAAGAAGAACCCGTTCGCCTTGGGCCAGCGCTCGCTCGCCGATTACGGCCTGGAGAAGCCCGCCATCGCCGCCGAGTTGAAGGCCTCGTCCAAGGGCGAGATCGCCGATCTGTCCGTGGGCGACGAAGGCGCCGAGTACGGCCAGAACTACGCCCGCCTCGCCGCCAAGCCCGACGAGGTTTTCCTCGTCCCGTCCTCGGTCAAGACCGCGCTGGACAAGAAACTCTACGACCTGCGCGACAAGACGATCTTGCGCTGCCCGCCCGACGACATCACCACCGTGACGCTGACCACGGCCCAGGGCGAGTTCGAGGCGGAGAAGCACGACAAAGCCTGGACGATCACGCGCCCGGTCAAGGACGCCGGCGAGTCCACCGCCATTTCCGACTTCCTGCGCAAGATCAACGAGGGAAAGGCCGCCTCGTTCGTCGACACCACCGGCACGCTCAACCTGGCCGTCTACGGCCTCGACGCGCCGAAGACGAGACTGGCCGTCTGGGGCCCGAAGACCGAGGGCGTGCGCACGCTCCTCGTCGGCGATCAACAGCCCGAGCAGGACAAGTACTACGGGAAGGTCGAAGGCGCCGAACAGGTCTTCGCCATCCCCTCCGACATTTACAAGGAACTGGAGAAGGATGCCAAGACCTTCCGCTCGAAGGAGGTCTTCCCCGATCTGACCAGCTCCTTCGATGTCAACGCGATGAAGGTCGAGTCGAAGAAGAAGGGCGCGTTCGAGGTCAATAAGGACAAAGAGGGCAAGTGGACGCTGGTCGACGAGCCCGACAAGAATCTCGACAAGACCAAGGTCGAGGACCTGGCGGCCGCCCTGTGCGACCTGCGCATCAAGGACGTCCTGACCGACGATCCGAAGACCAGCGAAACGCTGAAATACGGCTTCGAGACGCCGGAACTCCAGGTCACGCTGCAAAACACCGACAAGGGCCTGAAGGACAGCGTCGAGATCGGCCTGTTCGAGCAGGACAATCGCGTCATCTACGCGCGTAGCGTCGGGCAGACTTCGCTCTTCACCCTTGAGTGGTCCGCGCCGGAAAAACTGGAGATCGGGATAGACGATCTGGTCGAGCGCAAACTGGCGACATTCAAGACGGACGAGGTCTCGACCATCGACGCCCAGAAGCGCCTCGCCGGCGGCAAGGTCGACTCGTATCACTTCGAGAAAGCCGGCGCCGCCAAGGAAGAAAAGGCCGAGTGGAAGGGGAAGAAGAACGAGGAGGCGTTGCAGTCCGTCCCCACGATCGAAGTCGACTCGTTCCTGAACACGCTGACGGGCCTGAGCTACAAGACCCGCTATGAAGCCGGCAGCCAGGACCCCGAAATCAAACTGGCGCCGTTCAAGGACCTGGAGACGACGATGACGCTGAAGGGCGCCGAGGGCAAGCCGTTGCTCGACGTCGGCATGACCATCGAGCAGTTCGACCAGCGCTTCGCCCGCCAGCCCGACGGCGTCGCCTGGTCGATCAAGGCCGAGGACTACAAGCCGGTCGCCAGCGCCCTGGACCGCCTGCTCGGAACGATCAAGGTGGAAGAGAAGGCCCAGGCGACAAAGAAGCCCACGCCCAAGAGCCCCACGTCGAAGCCGTAGCGCGCGGCGGACGGAAAGGGGCGAATCGTCCGGGCTGTTTTGGGGAATACGTGACGGGGCGCGGCGACACCGCCGCGCCCCATTTTCTTTACACTCGCCTGGACTTGTCGCGGCGTTTCCGGCACAATGAGATACACGAACGGAATGGCCGCGCTAGGATTTGATGTGAACCCATGCCCGACTACACCCGCCCTTATACGCTCCTGATTAAGCCCTGCAGCGGCGACTGCAACCTGCGCTGCCACTATTGCTTCTACCTGCGCACGCTCGACCTCGTGTATCCGGAAACGCGGCGCCATCGCATGGACGAGGAGACGTTGCGCCGCGTCGTCACCGGCTACCTGGGCGAGCGCTTCCCCGTCAGCGGCTTCTGCTGGCAGGGCGGCGAGCCGATGCTGGCCGGCCTGGACTTCTACAAGAAGGCCGTCGAACTCCAGTCGAAGCACGGCGCCGACGGCCAGGTCGTCAGCAACTCGCTCCAGACCAACGCCATCCTGATCGATGAGGAATGGGCGCGGTTCCTGCGCCAATACAGCTTTCTCGTCGGCGTGAGCATGGACGGGCCTCCGGAGCTGCACGACCACTATCGCCGCGACGCCGGGGGAAAGCCGAGCCACCACCGCGTCCTGCGCGCCATTGAAATCCTGCGCGCGAACCAGGTCGAGTTCAACGTCCTGGCCGTGGTCAACAAACTGACGGTCAAACACCCGCGCGAGATCTACGACTACTTCCGCCGGATGAAGATCAGCCACCTGCAATTCATCCCCATCGTCGAGATCGACGCCGACAGCCGCCAGGTCTCCGACTTCGTCATGGCGCCGGAGGAATACGGCGAGTTCCTCTGCGCGCTGTGGGACGAATGGATGCGCCCCGGCTTCCCCGACCTGTCGATCCGCGATTTCGAGTCGGTGATCGAGCGCCTCCTCGGCGGCGGCTCCAGCCTGTGCACCTTCGACAGCGCGTGCAACCACTACGTTATGCTGGAGCACAACGGCGACGTCTTTCCCTGCGACTTTTACTGCGATCCGAAATACAAACTGGGCAACGCGAATGAAACGCCCTTGCCCGAAATCTTCCGCAGCCACAAGCACGCGGGCTTCTCCTGGCTGAAGACCTGCTATCCCCGCGAATGCTATCAATGCCGCTGGCTCTCGCTATGCAACGGCGGGTGCACCAAGGACCGCATGCTCGGCGCGCCGATTCTCGGAGGGGAGAACGCGCGGGGCTCGAACTACTTCTGCCGCTCCTACCAAATGCTGTTCGAACACGCCTACCCGCGCATGCTCGAATTGCGCGACCGCGTCTGGGCGATGCAAACCGTCCCGGAGCCTTCGGAGGCCGCGGCGCCCGAGCCGCCCTCGCCTCCCGCCCGCGTCGGGCGAAACGATCTCTGCCCTTGCGGCAGCGGCCTGAAATACAAGAACTGCTGCATGCCGCGCAAGTAAGCGGGTGCATCCCGCAGAATAGCTTCGTTCCTATGGATTGCGGTTCCTGGGAGCGCCGGCGTCCTCGCCGGCTATGTCCCACAAGGAAGGATCGAATGCGACGGAGCCGGCGAGGACGCCGGCGCTCC
>JAPLSS010000472.1 GCA_026398515.1 Candidatus Sumerlaeota bacterium
CCCACTCCGCTTTGCCGTTCAGTTGCGCGCTTCGCAGGCACATCTGGTTGGGATACGTCAGCAGCGCGCGCTCGACGATCCGGTCGGTCGGCCCCTGGTCGTTGAGGATCTTGGTGACGCTGATAACCAGGGCGCGCCGGGGAAACGCGCGGGCATAGGCGGCGAGCATTTTCTCCCATACGGCGACGAGCGCCTCGCCGGTCACCCCCAGCCGGGCGAAGTTCTTCTCGTCCTGCGGCGACTTCGGCAGGTGCATTTCGCCGCTGGTCTTGGCCGGGCCGACCGCGCACACGCCCGCCAGCGCCGGGTTGTCGGCGTAGCGCTTCCCGACCGCCTCGATCAGCCCGGTCCACTCGCGCACGAACGTCTCGTCGGTGGGCAAGGGGATGGTGAGAGTCGATCCGCGGGCGCTGTGATACTTGTTCTCATCGACAAACGGGAACCGCTGGGCCCCTTTGTCGTACACCCATTCCGGCGTGCTCGCGCCCGGCGTGATTTGCAGGAGGACTTTCTTGTTCCGGCGGCTCATCTCCTGGAACCAGAAATCAGGATATTGCCAGCGGAAGCGCGCCGGTTCCGGCTGGAGTTCGTTCCAGCGCAGACCCAGGTACAGCCCGTCGTTGTATTCGGAATCCAACACCCGGCGCAGGTCCGTCGGCTCCTCCGGCGTCCCGAGCATTTCACGGGCATAGGATTCCGCCCACGCCGCCGAGCCGTCCGAGTCGGGCATTTCCCGCAGGTTCAGCCGGTCGAAATAGCCGCGCGGGTAGTCGACGCGCTGGGTCGGCCCCGCCAGCGTGATCTCGCCATGGGCCGGAACGGAAACCGTGGGGCTGAGCGTCAACGCCTCGTCTCCGTCGTTGCGCACGACGCGCTCGCCCGAAGCGCGAACGAAGACCTTGGCCGCGCCGTCCTTCGTCAGGTCGTAGGTCGCGACGAAGTCCTCGGCGCGAGTAGTTGCCGCCAGCGCCAGCGCCACAGCGCACGAAGCTATAAGAATGCGCGTCACCATCTGTCGTCGATCCCCTCTACACAGACATTTGGTAAAGATGCCGAAACGCTCCGTACTTCAGTTCTGCGCACTCCAAGAGAGCTTTCGAACTCCCGCAATATTCCGCGCCGTTGCTTCCCATCGGCCTATGAATGCTCAACGGGTTTCGGTGGACTGCGCGTTGTGCAGTTTGATCAACGCCGCAACCGCTTGATCCGCCGCTTTGGGAACGTCGCCGCCGCCTTGATTGACGCACACGAGCACGGCGAAATCGCGCTCGGGGGCAAGCCAGGCGACGCAGAAATTCATCGTGTTGGAGCCGGCGTGGTTCAACGCCTTGCCTCCGGCCCAGTCGCGCTTCGCTACGATCCATCCAAACCCATAACCGGTTTCTCCTGGAGACGTGGCGAGGGCCTCGTACGTGGACGGCTTGGCCAGGGCCGGCTCGCCGCGCAACCCCCGCAGTTGATCGGCGATGAACTTCGCCCAGTCCTGGATGCTGCAATGGACCCGCCCCGCCGGCCCGATGAGAGGCGGATTGTCCACGTTGGGGCCGTTGCGGGGCATCGGCTGCCCGTTGGCGCGATGGGGCCAGGGTTGGTCGATCTGGCCGGGCGTGCCGACGCCGCCGAAGCCGGCGCTTTTCATCCCGAGCGGGTCAAAGATTCCCTCGCGGATGACCTGCTCCCACGGTTTGCCCGTGATGTGTTCGAGAATCGCGCCGGCCAGCACGTAGTCCTGGTTGGAATAGAGGAACTTGCTGCCGGGCGGGTAGGCCGGCTCGGCGGAAAGAATCTGTTTCACCGCTTGAAGGCGCTGGGACTGGATCGATTCGGATGGGGAAGACGTGCGCTGCGGCAGTTTGCTCGGTAACCCGGCGCGATGATTGAGGACCTCGCGCAGCGTGATCCCGGCAAAATCGGGATGAAACGAGGGCGCCAGGTCGGGGAGGAGCGTGGCGATCTTGGCGTCCCAATCCAACTGGCCGCGTTCCACCAACAGGCCCGCCAGCAGCGCGGTCATGACCTTCGTGTCGGAGCCCAGATGCCACTGGTCTTCGAGACCGACGGCGACGTCCGTGCCGCGTTTGCGCACACCGACCGCGCCGGCGGCCACAAGGCCTTTGCTCGTGACGATGGCGCCGGCCATCGCGGGCAGATCGTATTTCTGGCGAACCAGCTTCAGGATTTTGACAATGGCTTCATCGCCCACCGCCGGGCACGCTGTCGCGGCGGATGCCGGCGCGCTGGCCGGCCGTGATGTCGGCCTCCCGGATTCCCCCGCCGATGCGCACGCCGCCAACGCAACGGCGCAGAACATCGAGAGCCAACGCGTCGTCATGGTTTCGCCTCCGCCGCGCGGCTTGCAGGATTGGACTCACCAGGCAAGCCCAAATGCTTCCGGATGAATTCGACGTTCCGGGCTTGGATTTCCTCCAGCGAGGGGGACATCTCGTCTGTCGCTCTGAAGTTGTGCGCCGCGTTGCGCACGAGCATCAGCGTCGCGTCCAGGCCCATCTCGCGCGCCTTGTCGTAAAGCGTTTGCGACTGAGCGGGGGGCACGGTCGTGTCGCGCTCGCCCTGGCACAGGAGCATCGGCGGAGCGCTTTTGTCCAAGTACGTTATGGGGCTGATCTCGGCCAGGCGCTCGGCCGCATCGGGGCCCGACGTTCCCACCAGCCGCGTGAATCCCTCGGCGCCGACGCGGCTTTCGGAGCCCATGGTCCTCATGTCGGAGGGGCCGTACCACGAGTCGATGAACCGGACCTTGACGGGATACGAGGCCAACGCGGGATCGCCGACGAACTGGTTGTCGCGCGTCAGGCCGACCATCAACGCCAAATGCCCGCCGGCGGAGGGCCCCCACACGCCGAGGCGGGCGATGTCGACGCCGCACTCCTTGGCGTTCTTGCTCAGATATCGCAGGGCATCCTTGCAATCGGCCACCATGTCCTTGGCCAACGCGCCGTCGCCCGAGAGGCGATAGTCAATGCTGACGACCGCGCCGCCCGAAGCCGGGAGCGGCTCGACCACGCCCATGAAACGGTCGGCGAAAAGAGTGTCCTTGGTTCCCGAGCGCCAGCCGCCGCCATGGATGAACACGACGGTTGGGTAAGGCCCGGCGCCCTTGCCCTTGGGCGCGTAAAGATCCAGGAGCAGCTTTCTCTCGCCGACGATTTTGTAGGCCACGTCGCGGCGAATGACGGCCAGTTGAGCCAAGCGCGCCAAGGCCTGCGCCGAGGCCGTGGTGGGTTCATCGTCGCGGCGCGCCTTGGCGCCGGGATCCTTGGGGCCACGGCTCTTCCGCGCGGCGGCGACGGTCGTTTGGCTGTCGGGCGCGGGGGGTTCGGCGCCCAACGAGAAACAGGGCGAGCAAACCGGCAACGTCACCGCACAAACTCCCACCAGAGCGAGCGAGGACACGCGCATGTCAGCCATCTTCCTTTCGTAACCCGGCGAAGTCCGAGCCATCGTACTCTCGGTTTCTGGGGGCGCGGGTGTCCTCACCCGCAGGCTGCCGCGACTTGTTGCACGGATGCGGGTGGGGACACCCGCACCCCCAGAAACCGAGACCACCCGAGAATCCTGAACTAAACGTGCAGGACTTAGGGCAGTCAGATACTGTTCATTTTGACGCTCCCGCCCCGCGCTTGGAATGGGCGCTATCGGCCAACCCCAGATGCTCCCGGAAATACCGGATGACTTCCTCAAAATCAGCCGCCGATTTTACGTCATTGTGATCGGCCTCTTCACGAATAACCAAGGTGTTCTCCTTGCCGTGCTTGTCCAATTCCTCTTTCAGCGTCTCCGCCGATTCCACCGGGCAGATATGGTCTTTCTTGCCGTGGATGCTGAGCAGCGGGACGTCGATGTTCTTCACCTCCTCGATCGCGACCGACATGGCTTGCACATGGCCGAGCTGCGGGAATACCCGATAGCCGTCCGGGTTTTTCGGGTCGCGAAGATGGTCGGGGTCCTTCGGGTAGATGCCGGCGGAGGTGATGGCGGCGACTTTGACGGCCTTGTCCTGGTTTCCCAGGGCCAGGAACCCCACGGTCAGGTGGCCGCCGCCGCTGTGGCCGTACATGGCGATCTTATCGGGGTCGACGAACTTCAGACTCTTCAGAATGTCGATCTCTTCCCGGTCGCGGCGGATGTCTTCGGGCGACGTTCCGGGGCCCATCCCCTCTTGCCACTTCAGGTTGCGAAAATCCTCGACGGGGATCTCCTTGTGGCGCAAGTCGCAAGCGATCGTCACGAACCCGTTTTCCGGGAAGGTCAGGCACTCATATAGAAACGGCGCGCCGGTGCGTCCGCCGTGGTTGAGGACCACCGCCGGGAACGGCCCGTCGCCCGGCGGCTTGGCGAGCAGGCGCTGAAAGTCGGGCTTTTCCGGGTCCGGGCATTGATAGATCGCTATGCCGTTTCGGTCTTCCACGCGCTCCAGCTTCCACTCGCCTCCTTGAGCCGCCATGGCAAGCGCGGCCCAGGCAAGAGAACCCATATACAGTCGTTTCACGCTGCCTCTCCCTTCGTCGCCCGTGGGATTCGCAAAAAAATCCTCCCACCGGGCGCGTTTGACGCTCGTCCAGCTCCCCGGCCCCCTCGTCTTCCCGCCGCATCCTATCGGATGGGTTAATTTAGCGGTCTATCGTACACCCCCTTGTTCGTACGCGCGATCAACCCCCGACTTATGGTTCCGTTCGTCGGATCGTAAATGTAGCCTCCCGGCCCGCCGCTGTCGTTCGTGCCCGACAGGACGCCAGGGATCAAACTGTCGTTGCCGGTGATCGTCAACGAAGGCCCTGGGGATTCGATGCCCCATCTGTAACCGTAATTCCACGCCGTAGCCATTTTAGCATTGGCGCCCACATTGTACACCGTGAAATACCCGTAATTGCTTCGAAGGCCGGCCGTCACTTTCTTATATACGCCAAACGGATCATCCGGCAATGAGGTTAGATAGGCCACGGGCGTGGTCAGTTTGCTCCATGCCGCCAGGCGGAGAAGCCTGTATTGGTCTGGACCGGTAGGAATGCCCCACGCCTTGTATTGCGTCTTGGCTTCGACGTTGCCAATCGGCATACGCGTGTAATCCACGGTGTAAGCTTCGATGCCCGTCGCCAACGTGCGCATGTCCGATTTGACCCGCGAGACCTTGGAGCGCGTCTGCGCCTCCAGGAAATTCGGAACCGCGATCGCGGCCAGAATGGCGATGATGGCAACCACAATCAGTAGTTCGATCAGGGTGAAACCAAGTCCCCTTTTCATGGTTCTCTCCTCTCCCAAGGACATAATGGAAGGGCATGATCCCCGCCAGAGATGCGCTCAATGACGGCTCCGCAGGCATCACCCCCTTCGCGACGATGTCGCGCCGGCCTCGGTCACTTGGCGGATGCGAACGCCTTGGCGTAGAAGCCCACGCCGTCCTCCGCCGTGTGCTCATAGAGATCAGAAATGGCGCACCCTCGGCGCCTCAGCTGCCGGGAACGCGGAACTCGCCCTTGTTCGTCCGGATGATCCAGCCGAACGACACCGTCCCGTTCGACGGGTCGTAGCTCCAACTCGTATTCGTCGGGTCGGTTTGCGGAGTCCCGTTCAGAATCTGAACCATGTTTCCATTCTCGTTGCGTGTCGGACCGGCGGACCGCACCGCCCACGTGTACCCGTTTCGAATGGTGGTGAGGACTTTAGCGTTCTGTTGGCATAGTGTAAATGTCTGATAGAGATACACGCGGGAATCGGAATATGTCATTTTCGTCGCGTTCACCGCGCCTTTCTCCTTGAACGGATCCGGCGGAATGGAGGTCATGTAGGCCACGGGCGTGGTCAACTTCGAAAGACTCGCGGCGCGGAGGATCTCCTGGGGAAGAGGGTTGTAGAAATTCCTCAAGGCCCGTCGCGATGGAGCGCATGTCCGCTTTGACCCGCGAGACCTTGGCTCGTGTTTGCGCCTCCAGGAAGTTCGGCACCGCGATCGCCGCCAGGATGGCGATGATCGCTACGACGATCAATAGCTCAATCAAGGTAAAGCCGAGTCTCCTTTTCATGGTCATTTCCTCCCGCAAGGAAATAGAGGAAGGGGGCATCCCCCGGCGTAGATGAACTCATGCGCTTGGCAGGCGGCAAAGCGAACCGGCCAGCCGCGGGGACATCCCCAGACGCGAGAGGCCGGCAGGAACGGCCAGCCCCGCTGCCGCATGGATGATCCGCAGCCATCACCTCCTTCAGCATGACGCCGCATCGCGCCGCTCTTGGTTACTTGCCGAAGGCCTTGGCGTAGAAGCCCACGCCCTCGTCGCCCATGCTCTCATAGAGCTGGCCATAGTTGTGATGCAGCACGTCGGCGCGGACATTGAGCTCGTTGGCGATGCCGTGCTGGTCCAGCAGCGCGTGCAACTCCTCGCAGCGCGGGATCAGCCACTTGGAGCCCTCGCCATCGTGCGGGACGATGCGGATGATGGAGCGCCCGCGGATCTTGTCGGCGTTCTTCTCGACGAGCGCGAACGGGTTGTTGGCCTGGAAGGCGTCGAGATCGCCGTTGAAGACGAAGGAAAGATGCTCCTGCCACTTCCGTTGCAGTCCCTCGTCCGTGAGGTCCGGTCCAAGGAGGGCCGGAGCGAGGATGGAGACCACGCCGAACAGGTCGGGATACTTGAAGCCGAAATGCGCCGCGCCGAAGCCGCCCATCGAAAACCCTTCGACGGCACGCATCTCCCGCCTTGCGTCGGTCCTATAGGTGACGTCGACGTGGGGGATGAGGTCGTTGACGATGACGCTTTCCAAAGGCCACTTCCCATCCTTGGTGTCGCTGTACATCGTCGCCCCGCGCAGCCCGTTGACGAGCACGATGATCATCGGCGGCGCCTTGCCCTCGCCGATCGCCTGGTCGATCCTCTGCACGATCCCGCCGCCCTTGCTCTGCGGCGCGCCGGACCCATGCAGCCAGTACAGAACCGGGTAACGCTTCGCCGTCTCTTTCTCATAATCCGGCGGCAGGTAGATCAGGTAGCTTACATCGCCATCAATCGTCTTACTGTGGAAGGTTTTGTAGGCTGTGCCGGGCGGTTCGGTTTTGTCCGGTTCGACCCACGCCATCAACTCGGCTTTGTTCGGCCGGCCATCGGAACGGTTCTCTTCGGGCGCGGAGGTTGGTGGCTCCCCCGCGGTCTCCTGGGGCGCCGGCTCTTCCTCGGGCGCGTAGGCCGGCTCTTCCGGCGCTCCCTTCGCGGGCGGAGTCCAGCGGTCGTCCGCGGCGCCGCGGTATTTTCCGGTCTCGATGAGTTTCTTCTTGTATCCGTCATATCCGAGGCGCCGCGCTTCATCAACGGCGGCCTGGACCTGGCGGCAGATGTCGGCGTCCATGCCGTCGGCTTCCCACAGTTCCCAATACTCCGCGTCGACGCGAACGAAGTTGAGCGCCGACATCTCGATCGATCCCTGGCGTTCGGGCGTCGTCTTGAAGCTGGCCACGCTCTGATAGCCGTTGAGAAGGCGGTCCTTGAACTTGGAGAGAGGATGATCGGGATCGTCCTTGTTCTCCTTGCGCCCGTTCAGGCCGTTGTTTTGCAGGGCGAATTGATGCGGGTACTTCTCCAACCCATAGAGGACGATTTTCTCCACGAATTCATTGTCGCTCATGTCTGGGAGGTTCGTGCTCTTGGACATGTGGAGGCAGATCAGTTGGCGCGGAAACGCCGCCGCCCATTCGTCCATGTACTGACAGTAGACATGCAGCAACTTATCGGTCGTCAGCCCGACCTCGGCCCAGCGCTTCATATCCGCGTCGCTCTTGGGCAGGTGCATCTCGGCGCTCATGTAGTTGGCGCAGGTCAGCGTCACCGCGACGCACTGGGGATCGGACGCGTACCGTTCGCCGAACACTTTGATGAGGCGCGAGAAATGGCGCTGGAAAACGGGGTCCCAGGGGACGGGGATCGCCGCCTTCTCGCCGTAGTTCGAGCGGTTGGGATTGGCGATGACGGTGTCGAAGCGGATGGCGCCGGTCTTGTAGATATACTCCGGCGAGTAGATTCCGGTCATCACCTTGAACTTGTACTGCTTGCCCGCCTTGCGCACCATGTCGACGCAGCGATCAAGGCGCGAGAAGTCATACTTCCCCTCTTCGGGTTCGATCTCGTTCCACTGGGCCGCCAGCAAGACGCCGGTGAGATACGGGTTGCCTTCCAGCGCGCGCAGGAAGGCCGCGGCGTCGGCTTCCGTCTCCGGCGGTTTGAGACTGGCATAGAGGCCCATCATCGGCGTGGGCGCCGGCGCGCTGTCGGCCTTGGGGGCGCCCGGCGCGGCGCCGAAAGCCCCGAACGGGCCGAATCCCAGAATCGCCATGCAAGAGATCATCCGGTTTGTCGCGCTCATGGCTGTTTCCTTTCCTCCGCACTCTGCACTCCGCACACCGCACTCCGCACTCTTCATTCACTTCATCCCGAAGTTCTTCTTCAGGAACGCCATCATCGCATCGACGCGCGCCTGCTCGTCCGGGAAATCGGTGTTTAGGTGGAACTCGCACTCGATCCCCAACGCATCCATTTGCTTCTTCAGATACCGGCCGAAGTTCGGGTGATGGATGTTGCCGTCGGTCTCGGCCCCTTTGCTGTTCATGGCAAAGATAGGCGGATCGTCCTTGGTCAAGTGCGTGAGCGGCGACACGTCGCGCAGCCGGGCGTCCAGATCGGCGTCGATGGGGTCCTTGTCCCAGTCGAACGTCTCGGGCAAGCCCTGGAGCTGCTTGAGAGGGGCAACGTCATAGGCGTTGCCGGGCACGATCTTCTTGATCTCGCGCGGATCGTAGGTGCATTGCATTTGCGTGGGCATGGCACACGTCAGCCGGGTCGACTGGCGCGCCACGGGATCGTCGCTCTTGGGATCGGCCATGTCGTCATGGAACGCGAGCCACTCCGAAATCCCCGCGCCCGCCGAGCCGCCGGTGCAGGCGACGCGCTTCGGATCGACGTTCCATTCCGCGGCCTTGGAGCGGATGAACTGGATCGCGCGCGCGCAGTCGTGCATCTGCGCCGGGTACGGCGCGACGCCCGAAAGCCGGTAGTTGATCGAGGCGTAGGAGATGCCGGCGTCCAGGCATGCCTTCATCAGCGAGCTGTCGTGCTTGGACTTGTCCCCGCCGCGGAAGCCGCCGCCGTGGATGAAGACCACGAGCGGGGCCGGCGTGGCGCTTTGCGCTTTCCAGAAATCGATCTTGTTGCTCGCGTCTGGGCCATAGGACACATCGGCGAAGGTCGGCGCCGGCTCGGCCTGCCGCTCTTCTTCTCTCGCGGCGGCCCCAGGGCGCATGGCCGCCTTGCCTCGTTCCATCGGGCGGGTTGTGGCTCCTTCCATCTTTCGTTCTCCTCTCTTCCGTTGTTCGGCGCCGGGGCGGCCGGCCCGGGTCCGGGTTGGGGCGCTGGCCGCCGCGCCGTCGGCGGCGAAGCCGGCGGACGAAAGGCACAGCCAGGCGGCGGCCAGCCACGCGATGAGACATCCCTCATTGCGAGTTCTCATGGCTCTTCCCTTTCCAACGACGATTTCACCGCAAAGAACGCATAGAACACATAGAAAGGCCACGGCAAGCCACTGGCTGTCGCTATGTCATTCTATGTGTTCTTTGCGTTCTTTGCGGTTCACTCCGACTTGGCCGATTCCGCGCCGGCAAAGATCTTCTTATAGAACGCGAACTCCTTGTCGTCCAGCTGCTCGTAGAGATTCATGTAACTGTGCTTCACCCCGGGGACGATGATCAACTCCACGGGCAGATTCAGGCCCTTCATCTTCTCGTTCAGTTCCTTGGTCCGCGCCACCGTGTTCGCATTGTCCGCGTCGCCGACGATCAGCCGCGTGCGCAGGCCCTTGCGAATCGCCTCGGCGTTCCTTTCAACCAGTTGGAACGGATCGTTCTGGTTGAAATACTCCACGTTGCCCGCGAGGGGGCCGTTTTTCCAGACGTTGTCGACCTTCGGCCAGCCGCTGTCGGGGCGGATGGGCGCGTGGGCCAGAGCCGTGTCCGCGCAAAACAGGTCCGGATGCTTGAAGGCCATATGCAGCGTGCCGAACCCGCCCATGGAGAAGCCTTCGATGGCGCGCATCTTCGGCGTTCCATAGGTCCGGTAGGTCTTGTCCACGTGCGGAATCAGGTCCTTGACGATGGCGGTCTCGACCGGCTTCGTTCCGTCGAGCGAATCGCAGAACAGACTGCCGCCGACGCCGTTGACGAGGATGGCGATCATCTCCGGCGCGGCGCCGCTCTTGATGGCGGCGTCGAGGCGCTCGATGAAGTTGTCGCCGGTGCGCTGGCTGCCCCCGCCGCCGTGCAGCCAATAGACCACCGGGTAGCGCTTGTCTTTGGCCGTCTCGTAATCGGGCGGGAGGTAGAGGAGATAGCTCCACTCGCTCTTGGCCGTCTCGCTGTAACACGTCTTGTAATGCGTCCCCGCGGGCTCGTCCTTGTTGGGATCGACCCAGGCGCCGCGGTCCTCCCGCGCCCCGCCCTCTTCGCCCTTGGCCGCCGCGTCCTGCCGCGCCTTCTTTCTGGCGGCCTTGTCCTTCGTCGGAACCGAAGTGGGGGCCGAATCGGCGGCCCACGCTCCTGCGACGAACAGAATGGAACACACGATTGCGACAACCCCACGGACACAGTCTTTGCGCGGGCTCATGGCCGCCTCCTTCGATGTCTTCACGGATGTATTCAGGCGAGCCGACTCATAGGCTCGTTTGTGGAAATCGTCAATCGGTTCTCTCTCCCCCATCCGAGCAGAGAGTCCCGCCTGAAGGCGTCACTAGGAACTTAGGGCCTCAGCTGCCCGGCACGGTGAACTGACCCTTGTTCGTGCGCAGGATCCAGCCGATCGACGTTGTTCCGTTCGTCGGGTCGTAACTGCAATTCGTCACCGCGGGGTTGGCCTGTGGCGTCCCGGTCAGAACGTAGTAGACGTTCCCGTTCTCATTGCGCAGGGGACCGGCGGATCGCAACGCCCACTTGTACCCGAGTTCCATGGCGTCGATGACTTCAGGGGGATTGCCGTTGTTGGTCAGACACTCGTAGCACGTCTGATAAACGTACACGCGCGAGTCGTTGTTCGGCCTCGTGGTCTTCACGTTCACCGCGCCTTTTTCCTTGAACACATCCGCCGGTACGGAACTCATGTAGGCTACGGGCGTGGTCAGCTTCGACAGGGCCGCGACGCGGACGATCTCGCTGGGAATCGGGTTCCAGAACGCCGCGGCGCCGCAGCACTTATTCTTCTGCAATTCAGTGAATCCCAGCGGTGTGCGGTTCCAGTCCACCGCGTACGCCTCGAGGCCGGTGGTGATCGAGCGCATGTCGCTCTTGGCCCGCGACACCTTCGAGCGCACCTGCGCCTCCAGGAAATTGGGCACGGCGATCGCCGCCAAGATGGCAATGATCGCCACGACGATCAACAACTCAATCAGGGTAAACCCCAACCTTGCCATCCAACGACGGGTGTTCATGCGACGCTCCTCCTCACGGAAAACGTTCGTCCGGCCGCCGTGCGGCCAAAAGCGGCCTTCTCACCGCCTGTCGTTCTGCCGCTCGCGCCAGTCCTCAACGGACGAACCGGCGCCATGAAAGGTCACATCATCCAGATAGACATTGGCGTTGTTCGCGGGAAACGCCGCAACCATGACCATGCTGCTCGACATGATCCACGCGTCGCCCAACCCGGCCGGGGGAACGGCGGGGACGGGATACACATATTCGTAATCCTGCACATCATTGACATAGCCGACGAACTTGTGGGCGGCGGAGTTGTGCTCGAAGGTCAGTTTCCACCAACGATCCACCGCGTTTGCCTTGACGGCGGGAAACGCCACCGGGGCTGCGGTGTTCTGGGTGTTCGTCCCCGTGCTGCGCACGACCCGCCACGAATGGGCGCCCCCTTCCAGATTGATCTGAAGATTCAAGAGCGGGTTGTTGGCGTGCACCGGCGCGCCGGTTCCGTTGTCCACCGTGACGCCGATCGCGAGGTTGCCCACGACGTTCGTCGTCGCCGGGATTCCGACGTAGACGTCGTATTTCCAGTCGGTCACCCCGGTGGAAAACATGCTGCGCAACTGCGTGTTGTTCGTCGCCACATTGCCGATGATCAGGCGGTGGTCGTTTTCCGCGGGCACGCTGCCGCCGGACGGAAGGCCCCCGACGGCGAAAGAGGCGTCGGCCTGCGCGTAGTTGCTGGTGTTGCTCCCGTCATTGCCCACCAGCCAGTTGCCGGTCGCCTCGGCCGGGACCGGCAGCGGGATCACGCCCGCCGGCGGAATCGCCCCGTTATAGAAGGTCCCCCCTGGCAGCGACGCGAACGTCTCCGTCCACGGCGGGGTGGCGGCCCACAGTCCTCCCGCCAGAAAGGCGCTGCACAAACAGGCGACCACTCCACGCACACGAACCTGGGACGCAATCATGGTCCTCTCCTCTTGCGATGTCTTCCCGGATGCCGCGATAAGCAGCCGTTTCAGGCGTCTCTGCATCGCGGTTTGCCGCTGTCACGGCATGCCCTGTCCGGTCAGAAGAATGCCGGCTGGCCTCTTGTCCGTAATGACCCGCGTCCGGATGATGTCGCCAGCGCTCACCGTCCCGTTGGTTGGATCGTAGAAGATCGCCACGCCTGCGTTTTCCAGTTCCGTATACGATTTCTGGAGCGACAGCAGGCCGCGCAACTGCGATTCGCGGTCGCGGTCTGGACCGTTGGAGCGAAAGTAGTAGCCATGCGTGGACTGCGCGCGGTTCAGCGAGTTGGTCGGAGGCGGATAGAACTCAAAATAGTCGTATTCGTAAACGTAAACGGCCTTGGGGTTCTTCTTCAGCATGGCCGCGGCGGAAGTGGCGCCTTTCCCAAAGGGGTCTTCGAGCGGCAGATGGGCCAGATACGCCACGGGCGTCGATAACGGATACAAAACCGACGCCCACGACCCCGCCGTCTGAAAGATGGTGCTGAACATCGGCGGGGCGTTATAATCCACGATATACGCCTCGATGGCGACACTCCAGGTGCGCAGATCGGCTTTGACCCGCGAAACCTTGGCGCGCGTTTGCGCCTCCAGGAAGTTGGGCACGGCGATCGCCGCCAGGATGGCGATGATCGCCACGACGATCAACAGCTCAATCAGAGTGAAGCCGGACTGTTTAACCCATTTGCCTTCCGTCATGGAAATGCTCCTCCTGACACGGATTCGGTTTGCTCGCCGTGCGGCTAAAAGCCGCCTTCCCTCCGTCTCCCGTCGATGGCTTGTGCAATTGCTTGTGCAAGTTCGGCCCTCCGCGCCGCGTCGCGCTTCGCCTCTGGCCCCTCCTTGCAGGAATAAGCCAACCGCCCAGAGCACGGCGTTGATCCCCGAGGAGAAGAGACAACCGTGCTTGCCGGGGCACACCGACGGGCGCCGCCGCGCGATTGAAGGCCCGCCAGACTCTCGCGCCGTAGTTTGCCGCCCCCCCCTCTTAGAACTTGACAATGGATGGCCTGACCTGAGACAATGCAAAAAGTCTAAACCGTTGCGCTTTGTTGCGTCAAGAAAAAAGGAGCGCGAGAAGGCGAAGGCGTGGCATTCAAAATCTCTCGCGTTCACAGCTGCCGTCTTTCTCATGGTCAGAGCGGGCGCTGCCAATGTTAACATTGAAGAAAGTGTTTCTTCAAGAGAAGGCTCAGCAGAAAAGGCTCGCCGGGTGGCCGATGAGTGTGCATCTGACCTATACTCCACCACGAAGAGCCTTGTGCGGAAGGAGGTGGTGAGGCGGGAGACGGACAGTATTTTTTTGCGCGCTTCGTGTGTGAGCGCAAGGGGGCGGTCTCCGGCGCGCGCGGGCCGGGCGCCGATGCCAAAGGAACGTCGAGCATCATCGGAGGAAACAATCTCCCCATTGAGGGGGCAAACCGGAGTTTCGGCACGAATTCCTCGCGTGTTTGGCGGCGCGCGAAACCGGCTCAAACGCTGCGCATTGCCGGACGCTGGAAAGGCCGAATGGGCGGAACAGGCCGATTCGGGATCTCTCAAGTTTTCGGAGGAAAGGCAGGAACATGATGGAAAAGCGCAGACATGGAATATGGTTTTTTGCGGTCGTGGCGGTGGCCGTCATTTCTTGGGTGGGGGCCGGAACGGCCCTGGCCGGGGACGCCGTGGAGGACTTCACGCTCAACAGCACCGGCGGCAACGTGACCATTGTCGCCTTGGGCGGCTCGGACACTCTCATCGATTGCGCGGGTTTGACGTACGACTGGGGCGCTTATGACGCGGGAACCGTGTCCGCCAACATACGGATCCAACAAACCAACGGCATGCAGATGCGTCAAGGAGCCGCGGTGCCGGGCTCCTATTTCCTGACGCGCTTCACCAGCGGAGATAGCGCCGTCGTCAACAACCTGGAGTTTGTCGATGTCACGGAAAACAATACCGATTTCGACGCGCGTCTTCTGGTTCGCGATCATGCCACCGGCGCCTGGTACGCCTCGGCGACCGTCTCGCTGGTGGACGCGAAGTCGTTTGACGCGGACACGCTGCAGTGGGCGCCGGTGACGAATGCCCAGAGCGCCATCGAGGACGCGATCAACATCGCCGGAACGCTGTTCACCACGTTGAACATCGGCTCGCTGGGCGCCTGGCCGGCGGGCCTGGACGTCGATGGCGGGGGCCTCTACGTCGACAGCGACCATGCCGCCGACTCGTGCCGCATTGCGCGACTGGCGTTCAAGGAGCCGATTCCCGGCAGCGTGCCAGTGCCGGACGTCGTAGGCCAGGACAAGACGGCGGCCGCGGCGGCCATCGTGGCCGTGGGCCTGGTGGCGAACGAACTCACGCCGAAGGCAAACAACGACATTTATCTCAACGATCAAGTTATTTCCACGTCGCCGCTTGCCGGAATTCAAGTGGCGCCCGGCTCGACCGTGGACATGACGATTTCCGGGGGGCCGGACGAGTTCTGGGATTGGACCGGAGGGGCCGGCCCGGCCGATGTGTCCAACCAGGCCAACTGGACGTTGGCGGGCACGGACTTGACGGTTCCACCTAATCCGTACGCGCCGCCCATCGACGCGGGGGAGCGCGTGGCGGTGCGGAACAGCACGACGTGGAACGCGGGGTCTCTGTCGTACGGCGGCATGAATGTAATCGGCAGCGTCGGCAGCGCGGTGGTCAACGTCAGCGGGGCCACGCTGTCGAACACCGGCGCGACCCAAATCGGCGCGGGCAACGCCGCCCTGGGGACGGGGTCGGGCACGATCATCATCAACGCCGGCTCGACGGTGACGTGTTCCGCCGCGATCAACATCGGCACGGCATCCGCCGCCATGGCCGGAAACGGGACGCTTGAGGTCACGGGGGGAACCTTGACCTTGAACACGACGGGCGGCGCCGTCAATATCGGCGCGTTGAACCAGGGCGCCGGCGATGCCACGGGCCTATTCCACTTGAACGGCTCGGCCGCGACCGTCCTCATTCAACGCGCCATCAACCTGGCCGGCCCGCTGTCCACGATCAAGTGGACCGCCGACGCCGTCGGCTTCTGCAAGATTGCCATGGATCAGACCAACCGCAATTTCACCCTGAACGCCGGGGCGGTGGCGATCGACGCCACCAACGCCCCCGTCACCGTGGGCACGGCGGCGAGCTTTCAACTGCTCGACTGTGGGGCCAGCATTATTGACAATGGGAACGTCTTGACCTCCGGCGTGACAATCACCCCGAAAACGGGCACTTCCGGGGGCGATTGGGCGCTGGAAGCCCGGGACACCGACGCCAACTCCATTCCCGACGAGCTGTGGCTGGTCTACACGCCACACGTGAACAACCCGCCGGCCTTCACCAACGATCCGTTCAGCAAACCGAGCGCCAGGACGGGCATTGAATACAACCAGTCCATCGCGGGCGACGCCAGCGACCCCGACGTGGGCAACACCTTGACCTTCGCGAAAGTATCGGGGCCGCCGTGGCTGAGCGTGGCCGCCGACGGGGCGCTGACGGGGACGCCCAGCGACGGCGATCTGGGCGAGAATACGTTTGAGGTCAGCGTCACCGACCAGGGCAGTTTGTCGGATACCGCGACGATGACTATCCTGGTCAGCAATGTAAGCGCGGCCAAGACCTGGACGGAGT